>NZ_FR883156.1:30009-37601 GCF_000435115.1 Bacteroides sp. CAG:633
GTGTGCTCTACGAACGCTATATGCAGCAGATTCGTCAGCATCAGGGCATGTCGCAGGGAGTACTTTTCCCCGAAATCGTTCAGTTCCCGGCTTCCGAGGCTGCTGTGCTCGAAAGCATTACCGACGATTTGTCGGCAGTGGGCTTCGAACTGACTTCATTGGGTGGGGGCAGTTATGCCATCAACGGAGTTCCTTCGGGCATCGACGGACTGAATCCGGTAGAACTAGTGCGCAGCATGGTGCATACGGCCATGGAGAAAGGTTGCGATGTGAAGGAAGAAGTGCAGAGTATGCTTGCGGCTACGTTGGCACAGGCAGCCGCCATCGTTTACGGGCAAGTGCTGAGCAACGATGAAATGGCCAATCTGGTCGACAGTCTGTTTGCCTGTCCTTCGCCCAATTACACGCCGGATGGGCATGTGGTACTGGCTACTATCCGTGAGGATGAGATTGAAAAATTGTTTTCCAAGTAGGACAAATAGAATAAATTTCATGTATAATTTGAAGGACTGATTCTTTATTTTGAGTCAGTCCTTTTTTATTGTTCTGCTTTTCTGAAATTGAGATTCTCTGTTTTACCAAGTTTTTTGATGAAGTTTCAACGAAAGTTGCTCTGCCTGAATGCTTTATGGTGAAAGATGTCTCAAAGGGTATAAAATCATACAAGTACAATTTTGTGCCCTTTGAAGTCTGGTGAACCTTCGGGTGAAACATCATCTTTCACCATATTTGCCTGATTATCTGATGCTAATTGCGAGGTGAAGGCGTGAAGGCAAAATAGAAGGTTTAAGGTTTATTCATTCCCAACGTTCTACTTGGCGGGCGTAAACATCTACTTTAGCCGGACAACATGGGTAGTTAGCTGGCTGAACAAGCAGTGCTGTAGAGCATGACAGGTATTGCTGCGGAGCGACACAAGCATTACACGCGAGCCGTGCAAGTGTGGCTCGTGAGCGGTACAAGTGTTGTTCACCAGCCATGCAAGTGTAACAAGCATTGTTCGCGAGCCGTACAAGTGGGGCTTATCCGTTCTCATGCTTTGAGAATGTTTTTCTCATAGGCGTGAGAATAGTTTTCTCGTAATTATGAGAATGGTTTTCTCATAAGCATGAGAATCCTTTTCTCATACCTATGAGAATAATTATATCCTAGTTTGTTTTTGTTGATTTCCAATGCTGAAATAAATACTTGCCGGATAGTTAAGAAGCTAAGGAGTTAAGCCGCTACATCAGGTTGTTCCTGCATTGTTGACCGGCTTTCACCTTTAAATCTGCTCGAAATAGGTGGCAACTCCTCTTGGCTTCTCTAACTACTGCAAGTGGTGCAACTCCTGAGGTGGAGTTACTTGCTGAAGCGTTTTGCCTGTTCGGCAATCAGTTCGGCGTCGTCGAAGTAGTTGATCTTCATGGCGCGGCGAACTTCGTCGAGGGTGGCAGCGGCTGTCTCGCGGGCAGCTTCGCAACCTTTCTTCAGCATGTCGTAGATGGCAGGAATGTCTTGCTCGAACTCCTTGCGGCGGTTGCGTATCGGAGCCAGTTCTTCTTCCATGATGGCGTTCAGGAACTTCTTCACCTTCACGTCGCCCAGTCCGCCGCGGCGGTAGTGTGCCTTCAGTTCGTCCAGGTTGGGGTACTCGGGCAGGTAGCGCTCGAAGTGTTCAGGACGGCAGAAGGCGTCGAGGTAGGTGAAGACGGTGTTTCCTTCAACCTTGCCGGGGTCTTGTACGCGCAGGTGGTCGGGGTCGGTGTACATGCTGCGTATCTTCTTCTGCACTTCGTCGGCGGGGTCGCTCAGGTAGATGCAGTTGCCGAGGCTCTTGCTCATCTTGGCCTTGCCGTCAGTGCCGGGCAGACGCAGACAGGCGGCGTTGTCGGGCAGCAGGATTTCGGGCTCAACCAGTGTTTCGCCATAGATGTTGTTGAAGCGGCGCACGATTTCGCGGGCTTGTTCCAGCATCGGTTCCTGGTCTTCGCCTACGGGCACGGTGGTTGCCTTGAAGGCAGTAATGTCCGCTGCCTGGCTGATGGGGTAGGTGAAGAAGCCTACGGGGATGCTTGTCTCGAAGTTACGCATCTGTATTTCGGTCTTCACGGTAGGGTTGCGTTGCAGGCGGCTGACGGTTACCAGGTCCATGAAGTAGAAGGAAAGTTCGCACAGTTCGGGTATCTGCGACTGGATGAAGATGGTGCTCTTCGTCGGGTCCAGTCCGCAGGCTAAGTAGTCCAATGCTACTTCGATGACGTTCTGGCGTACTTTTTCGGGGTTGTCCATGTTGTCGGTCAGTGCCTGTGCGTCGGCTATGAAGACGAACATATCTTTGTAGTCGCCGGCATTCTGCAGTTCCACGCGGCGGCGCAGTGAGCCTACGTAGTGTCCTATGTGCAGGCGTCCCGTCGGGCGGTCGCCTGTGAGGATGATTTTTTCTTTTGCCATACTTATATATTTGAATAATTGATAATCGTAAACTGAAAGCGAGAAATGAAGAACAAAAAATGAAGAATGAAGAATGAGGAATGAAGAATAATATAAATGAGTCCATTTTAAAAAGTACACTTTTTGCCTTAGAGCATAATGTAGTTGTCATTCTGTCATCCTGAACGTAGTGAAGGATCTCCTTCGAAAGCTACGTGATAACAGATCCTTCACTCCGTTCAGGATGACAGAGCAAAGCGGACTCAGGAATGACGCAGAACGATAAAGGGATAAGGGTAAAACCAAGGTCAACAATTCACCCTAAACCCTCAATCCTCAACTCTCAACCCTAAGTCCTTAAAACAAAACAAAGTAGATCAAAACAAATAATTATTAACTCGATAAATAAGAAAGATTATGAGAAAGATTTTTAAAAACATGGCTTGGACAATGGCCGCAACGCTGGTGATGGCGGCTTGCTCCGATTCGCTGGATGAAAGTTCAGGGAATGGTAACTCCAATGAATTTATTGGAGACAAAGGGTATGTAAACATCGGTATTAATCTGCCGACTACTCCGTCGACACGTTCAGAAAGTTTTGATGACGGAAAAGCCGAAGAGTACAAAGTTGATAAGGTGATTATTGCTTTGTTCTACGGTGGTACGGAGAAGGAGGCTGAATGCAAATGTGCATTCCAATTAACGGATAAAGACTTCTTGCTATCTGACGATGCTACAAATAATATTACAAGCTATTATGCCACCGGTGTGCGCATGATTCCGGCACCTGATGCTAATGTATATGCATTGGCAATTGTTAATCCAATCAGTAAATTTAATGTAGGAACTATTACCTCAACAAATCCTGATAAAGAAAATGTCGGAGATGCGACATTAACTACTTACTTGACTGTAGATGAAGGCAGCGGAGCTAATAAATTTAAAGGTACATTATCAGATTTAAATAAGGTAATTGCCCCTACAGCCATAACAGATGTAACAGGAAATAGTTATAATTACTTTTTGATGACCAACGCTCCTATTTCTACAAAAGCGTCTTTCACAGGTAGCAAACCTGGGGATTTGGAAATACAGACATTGGCTCCTATCAAAGTCTACAACGACAAAGCACTTGCTGAAGGAGCATCCAAGGACAATCCGATTTACGTGGAACGTGCCGTAGCCAAAACACAGGTAGCTGTAGAAGGTAATGATGCTACGTTGACCGTTACGACCGATGTTACTTCTTACAAGAACGCAACAGTTAAATTTGAAGGCTGGAAACTACAGAATACCAACAAGAAGTATTATCCTGTACGCAGAGTAAACGCTTTAGATTCTGAAACAGACTTAGCGGATATAAATACTTGGCTGGGATACTTTAATGGTAATGAGAGCAATCGTTTCATCGGTACAACTCCAAATCCTTACCGCACCTATTGGGGAATTGACCCGAATTATGATAAAAATGAAAATGATGAAGATCTCAGTAAAGATTATACTGTTTTAAAATCAGTAAACGAGGGCGATTGGAATGAAATAGGATATAGTGGACAAGATAGTGAAATAGAATACTGTTTGGAAAACACCACCACGGCCCAAACAATGGCAGAGAACCGTCTGACCAGTGTTCTTCTGAAAGCGACTTTTACTCCTGACGGTGCTACTGCAAGTACTAGTTTCTTTATGATTAACAATACATCTGCTATTTACACAGAAGAAGAATTTTTGAAAGTTGCCACAGCTGCCCTGAAAGGTGAAGATGCTTTAATTGGCAATGAAGAATTGGCAGTTAAGACTGTGTCAACCGGATTCAACATTACAGATGCGACTGGAGTACAATCACTGTTACAAATTAATGGTGGAACCGACCAAAAATTAAGCGATACTCAAGCTGCGGCTATTCTGGCAGCAGCCGGTGGTAACATCAAGTATTATCTGCAAGGCATCACCTACTATTACGCTACAGTCATCAAGCACTTCGGTGATACAGAAACCCCATTGGCATCCGATGTTATAAACGATGCAAAAAATTACGATGAAGGCAAACATCTGGGTCGTTACGGTGTTCTCCGTAACAACTGGTACGAACTAACTATCAAGAGTGTCAAAGGTCCCGGTGAACCCGAAATACCAGAAATCCCCGTTACGCCTCCCGATAAGAAGGAAAGCTACATCAACTGCGAAATCAACATCCTCTCCTGGGCAAAACGTTCACAGGGTGTAGATCTGTAACATAGTGTGTGAGGCTGTGCCTCGTATTCACCACAGATTACGCGGATTATCACAGACGGACGGAACCGGACAATCCGAAGTTCAAGAAAAATCTGTATCAATCCGGGAAATCTGTGGTGAATAAACACACCTCACCATTTACCTGAATAAAGCGATAAAAACAACTTGACAAGTATTTAGTTCTTTAGCTTTCTGAGTTCGTAAGTCATTGCCTTATTACCACTTTAGAATCCAATCACACAATAACTTAAAAACTCAAAAACTAACAAACTAACAAACTCATTTACTTATGAACCATTGTGCCAAACATATACTGAAGGCAGGCTGGCTGGCAGGATTACTGCTGGGCTTGACTGTTACGTCGTGTACCGACCTGATCTTCGACGACCGTGACGGGTGCGAACGGGGCGTGTATGTCAACTTCGTCTACGACTACAACCTGCATCGTTCCGACCTCTTCGCCGACCATGTGGGCGAAGTCACCCTCTACATCTTCGACGAACAGGGCAACTACATCGACAGCCGTACCGAAGCCAACGACGACGAATTCCAACCCCTACGGGAGTATGGCTATAACATGTATCTGGACCTGCCCGACGGAAAATACCGCTTCGTGGCACTGGCACATCAGTGTAAAAGCGACGACCAGAGAGGCAGCTTCATGCGTACGGAAATGAACGAGAACAGCCGCATGGAAGACCTGCAGATTACCCTCGACCATAACCGCCTGTACGACGGCGTCGGAGCAGTCAACCACCAGGGCGAACCGTTGGATACCATTTGGCATTCCATTTCCGACCAGCCCGTCGAAGTGCGACAAGGGCAGTATGCCTATCACACCCTGTCGTTGGTCAGAAACACCAATTACATCAGCGTCACCCTGCGCGACGTGGACGACCCCGCAGCGATGGACATCGACGACTACAACCTCTACATCACCGGCGGCAACATCCGGCTGAACCATGACAACTCCGAAGACCCCAGCATCAAGGCCCTGTGTACACCTTTTGTCACGTGGAATACCCAAGACCCTGATGTCAGCAACCGTGCTTCGACAGTAGGAAACATGGGACATGCCGACTTCATGACCTCGCGCATCTTTGCCCACGACAACATGGCCGACGACGAGGTATTGGTAGTAGAGCACAAGGAAACCGGCAAACGGGTCATCGAAGTCAACCTGCCCGACCTGCTCGGCCGCCTGTGCAACTACGACGAGCTGCACCGCTACTCCCGCCAGGAATTTCTGGACCGCGGCTACGATTACGACCTTACCTTCTTCCTCTCCGACGGCAGTTGGGCTTATGCCAACGTATCGATCGGTGTGCTGGGATGGAGCAAACGGATACAGAATGTAGATTTGTAAAATTTGAGTTTTGAGTTATTGACTGAAAAACAGACAAACTTAAAAACTAATGAACTTAACAACTAACGAACTAATAAACTTAAAATACATGATGAAAGTATTATCCATAGCAACGTGGCTCATGCTGCTCATCCTGGCAGGATGCGGCGATGCGTCCCCCTCCGCGGAAGAACCTTCTGCACAGGAGCGGACCATCACGCTGAATCTGGATATTACGACGAGAGCGGATGACGGAACAGATACACCTGAAAAACTTCGATTATGGATTTGTGATGGAAGTGATAATTTAATTCAATACATAGAAAATAGCCCAACTTGGCAAGCGAGTTCAAAAGAAGGAATAGATTGGATAACCAGTTTACAAGCTAAAATAAAGACAAAAGAAATCGAATCCTTAAACTTCTATTTAGTATTGAATGATGCTTATAGTAGCGTGGATGATACTTCTCCGATATCCTTTAATATATATGATATCGCTGCATTGAAAAATACTCCGTTTGTCCTTACCAATTACGGTGGCGATAATAAAGTACCAATGACAGGTACTAAAAATTTAGCTTTAAATGCTGATGAGCTAGAATATGGTGTTTCGATTAATGCTACGAGATGTGTAGCAAAGCTGGGGATTTATTGCACCAAGCGAACCTCTTCCAGTAAACTGATTATCTACAGTTTTACTTTGAACAAGGTTCCTGATAAAGGGTACTTGTTTACTCCTGTAGATAATGATATTAACTATACAGAAAATCGTGATTTGTTGAGTGGTAATAGTGGGGGCGTTACGATTGCAACTTCTTATACGACAGAATTGCCAACGGACATAGAAAGTGTAGAGTCTTCGTTTACAAAAATAGATTTTGATAATCCTTATTTGTTGGAAAACACGTATGGAGATGAACAGTTTGTGACCGAAATAGTGAATCCAGGAACGAGATATAATCTTACAGTGAAATATAATTTTAATGGTTCTGATTACGAACAGACCATTTACTTGCCTAAGATAGAGAGGAATACATGGTATAAACTTTACATGCGAATGAAAGAAATAGAGTTGGATACATATTGCCAAGTAAACTCATGGACAGAACATACAATGGATGTCCCGCCCTTTGAATAAAAAAATGACGAATATGAAGAAGATATTGCATACGATATATACCAGCCTGCTGCTTGTCGGCCTTGTGGCTTTTGCTCTGACAAGTTGTGTGGATGATGAATTAGTGAAGTCCGGTGAAGTGGTGGAAGGGGTACCTATTACGGTTACGCTGAATTTAGGAGGACTACCAGCCTCTGATGTAACGGTAAGTACAAAGGCAAGTGGGAATGATTTGTCTGGGTTATCAAATCTTACGATTTATGTTTATGATAGCCAGGGAAACTTTCAGCATAAAGTGAGTAATTATAACGGAGAAAAATCTCTTACTGTCGGCAAATCTTCGGGTACAACTGATGTAATCTATCCGGTAACATTCAATACGACTTCCGGAACGAAGAAGTTGCTTGCCGTAGGTAATCGAGGAGGAGGTTTTTGGAAGGCAAGCGGAGATGTTGATGCATCTACAATGACATTTGATGAATT
>NZ_FR883157.1:0-11671 GCF_000435115.1 Bacteroides sp. CAG:633
TTTTTGAATAAAATTTAAACAGTTTCTAAATATGCTTTGTTCAAGTTTTTGATTTATTGCAGTTGCAAGCATCTCAGTTAACAATGACTCAACGTTCTGCGTTTGATTTAGTAACATTTTTGAGACTGTTATATATGTAGTAAGTCGGTGCGGTGCAATGCTTTGCTCTGAAAATTGCGGGTCTGCATCCCCTTTAGCTGCGCCCGTTTCAGGTGCCCAATGGGCCGTTAAGTTGTTGCAAAGCGGAACTTGTACATTATTTTTAAGACTAAAAATAAACTTTGCCCCTGCCTGTTTCAATGCACTTGTGGCGTAAATTGCGCTTTCCAAGTCCCACGCATCAACGCCCGCAACCGCGCTTGCAATAAATCCTCTTTCTTCTTTAGACTTGAAAGGAATACATGTGCCTTGATAGGCAACGCCTGCGACTTGCATTTGTTCAGTTGTTGTATCAATAATTTCTCTTAACTCTTTGCTATAATTCTTTTTAATGCTTGCTTGTATTAATTCTGTTAACATTTTTCTTGTCTATTTATTTTTCTTTTTATTATTATAATTTGTTTATTTCTGCTTGCATTGCTACATACTTGTTAATTAGTTGTTTCTGTGCAGTTGTAAGCTTTCTTTGCTCTGTTTTTTCTTTGCCGAAATCTGCGCCGAGGGTGCGGTTTACAAAGTTTTCAGCTTGTTCTTTTGTAAACTTTCTTTGTTCAATCAAATTCTTTATAATGCCCGCTCTCGCTTCCGACTTTGTTATTTCAACACGCTGTTGCTTTCTTGTTTCTGCGTTTGTTATATTGTTAAGTATTCTTATTTCTTTGTGCATTTTCTTTTTCTTTTAAAGCTGTTATTTCTTTTTGTATAATAGTAAGTCTGTGCAAAACGTCTTGTTTGTATTTGTGTTCTGCATAACTATCTGCAATTTGTACTAATATATACAATATTGCAATTATTATTAAAAATGTAATTGTTGCTGTCATTTTTGTAGTTTTGTTTCTTATATATAAATATGTAGATAGTCTTAAAATTTATAGCTATCTACATATTTTTATTATTATTTTTTACGCTGCTGTTATTGCTTTCTTATAAAGATTTACTAAGCATCCGACTGCGTTTGTTTTTTCTTGCGCATTATAGTATATACTTGTTTGCTTGCTTGTGTCTGCGCCCCTGCGCATGTTCCTAAGTTGCATGTGTAATTTTAAGCCTTCTTCTGTATTATTATATATAGTCTTTAACGCGGATGCTATTGTTAGGCTGTCAGCATGTGTTTTATTAATTAATATGCCTTTTGTTAAGCATTCTGATATTATATATTCAGCTTTCTGTGCATCTGTATAGTGTGCCCAGCCTGCAGGAAATTGTATTTGTGCTTTGTTGGTTGTTGTGTTCTGTGTGCCCTGTTTGATTATTATATCCTCCTTTACATCCTTATATATAACTGCGTTCTTGTTAATATATGTATTGGGGTCATAAGCGATAAAACGCTTTCTGTTAACGTCTTTACACTGCGCATCTATTATCAGCCCTTTTGCTTTAAATTCCTCAGACAGGGCGTTAAAATGCTCTTTAAATTTGTTTGTATCTGCAATTTGCACTAAGCAAAATATGCCCTTGCCGCCTGCGCTTTCTTGCGCGTAGAATACATAAGGAATTTTATTTACAATTTCTTTCATTTCAAAACTTGACATATAGTTATTGTCCTGCCCGTCAATGTCAAGACATATTATATTGTTAATATTTTTTATATTCTCTTTTGTTGTGCCGTCTTGATTAAACGTAACTGAAGGTGCAAAAGCAGGAAAGTTATTTTTCTTATATGCTTGTATATCTGCTTTATCTGTTAGCTGTCTTAATTGTTTTTGTTTGTCTTGTATGCTTGCAGCTTTGTTTAATGCTTCTTGCAGTGTTATTTCTTCTGTTTTTTGTGCATACACATTGTTTAAATAGCTTACTTTTGTTTGCATTAAAGCGTTATAGTTTACTTTGTTTGTTGTAGTGTGTGTTGCATCTGCTTTCGCTTCTGCAACATTAGTGTAGGCTTCTTTTTTTTCTGTATAGTTATTATATATTTCTGTTGCTATCTTTTGCGACATGCTGTTATAAATGCAATCTGTTTCTTCTTCTGCTGCTTCAATATATGTGCCATTTAAACAATATAAGAAATCAGCCGTTGCATTTATCTCGCCTTGCAGCTTGTTATATCTCAACTTATCAACTTTTACAGTTGTTTTGTGTGTATTAAAATTTGTACTTATTATAAGAATGTTATCTGCGACATTTCTAAAATGTATGCTGCCTGCGATGCTTTCACCGTTTAGCTCTTCACCTTGCTGCATCTTTCTCGGATGCGCTACTAAAATAACGCTTACATTATACTTCTTTGCAGCTTGTTTAAGCTCTTTTAAAATGTAGCATATTGCGTTTGTATCTGTTGTTTGTGTTGAAATGTAATTGAAAGGGTCTATTACTACATTATCAATATTATATGTTTCTTTTGCTTCTTTTATTGTTTGTATTATTTGCTCTATTGTGCTTATTTCCGTTGTATCTGCAAATAAAAGTTTGCTTTTAAGTATCTCTTTATCAGCATATTTTAAAAATAACGCAACATGCAAATTAATATCAGTTTCAAAACTTATAAATAACGTTTTTAAGTCAGCATTTTTTGCAAGCATATACATGTAATAATTTAAAAATGTTGTCTTTCCGTTATTTGCCTTGCCTGTTAGAACGCAAAGTTGTTTTTTGTCAATCCTGAATATATTATCTAAATTGCTTATGCCGCTCAAGTAGCCTTTGCTTGACGTTAAGTCAGCTTGTTGTATCTTTTCTATTATACTATCTGTTATTGCATATATTGTTGCCATTTTTTTTGTTAAACAATTACTATCTTATTATTTTGTATGCCTTCTATAATTGTAAAAGGTATTTTGTAGTCTTCTACAGCTAATTTAACGTAAAATTTATTGAAATTGCTATCTTGCAATATTTTACATTGCATTTTATCTGCCCTGCTTAATTTGTTGTATTGTTCTTGCAGTGTTGCATCTGCTGTTTCTTCTGCTTCTGAAACATGTTCCTCTGCGGCTTGTTTTGGGGCTGTTTCCTGCGTTTTTTTATTGTTACAGATAGTCTTATTAACTGCTTGCGTTTGTGCTGTTTCCTGCGGCTTGTTTTGCGTGTCTTGGGGTCTTGAAATTAGTGCAATGCTTTTTTCTGTTAATGTTATCTCAGTTGTGGTTAAATTGTTATACAAAGCGCGCTTGTATGTTATATAGCCTTGTTCTTGCAGGAACTTTAATTCTTTTGCAACAGTTTTCCTGTTATATAAAGTTTCTTTCGCAATGTATGTTTACTCAATTTTTATAACATCTTTTTTTTCATAGTTACAGCGTTCAAGAATAAATGAAAAAATATAATGCGTCGAACGCCTGTTAAAGTTTAGGTTTTTAGTCTTCATGTTATATATCTTTTATTATTATTATCTCTATATATCTTTTTTTTAATAAAAAAAGGGAAAAGGGGGCAAAAGATATATGTAAAAATCCCCCTTGCGGTTGCGACCCGCCCCTTTTTTTTGCTTATTCTATTATAAAATTAGTGTAATTATTCTTTTGCCTTCTGCGTTTATTTGTAGCGCATCTGTTTGTACTACATTTGCATTATTTTGCAATATATTTAAACTTTTTTTTGTTAGCGTAATATCTAACATTTCATACGCGTTATCTTTATTTTTTACAGTGTAATTAATAAAATTTTTTTCTTTTAGATTTTGTACTGCTTTATTATAATAATCTGTTTCTGTTATACAGTCTAATTCATAGATATTTGTTTTTATTGTATCTGTTTTTTCTTCTTCTGCTTGTTGTAAAATTGCAAGCAAATATAATTTTTCTTTGTCTGTTAGTTTGTAGCCTTTTAAATTTTCAATCTTAATCATAGCAATTATTATTTTATTATTTATTTTTAATTTGTTCTTTATAAACTCTGTATATTTCTTTTAATCTTTTACTTAAATTTTGTTTTGCTTCTGCGTGCTCTGCAAAGTATTTTTTTCTTGCAGCAGATATTTTTTGCTTTTGCTCTGCGCTTAATTTTTTATTTTGCTTTGCAGCACGCATTTTTGCTTTGCTTTCTTTTGTATGTTTACTACCTTTTTGCATATTATTTTCTCTTTTTATAAATAAATATATGTTACATTTAAAAAGTCAATATAAAATGCTATAAAAAAAATATGTTATACAACATATTTTGATTTATAAACACATCTTTACATATTTTTTGCAAATATACTATTTTATTATGTTAATTTACAAGTCTGATTTAACATATTGTTTTATGTTTAATAACATGTTTTATTGCTATATGTAAAGATAGCTTTATTATTTATGCAGTTTATTAGTGTGTCTTATAGCTGCTTAAACAGCTATAAGATGGTGAAGGTTGTTTTTTGTTTTTATATTAATTGAAATTATATCTGAATGACTGATTAATTAATGTCTTACTGATTGATTATTGCTTATTGATTGATTTCTGATTGAAAAAAAAAGAAACCACACTAATTTCCCTTTCTGTTAAGAAAGAGGAAACACACTACACTATAGTTTTATATATAGCTATATAGCTATATATTGCAAGGGAACTCACTTCCCAAGGGTAGGGAACTCAGTTCCCAAGGGATAGTCTTTATTATACAATATGTAGGGAACTCACTACCCAAGGGATGGTCTTTATAATAGGTATGGACATTTTGACTATACGTATAGTCTTACATTATCTACATTTTACATTATAAAATAGCAAAAAAAAAGACGTAATTTAATACGTCTTTCTTTAAAAATAAATTTGCAATAAAAATGCAACTAATAATACACGCAATTATTAAGTTGCTGATAAGCTTCTTTGTATGTGTTTCTTATTTTATTTGCGCGCTCTTCTTTTTGCTCTTCCGTCATGCTCGCGTGATATTTTTTCAAACTTGCTGAAATACGCTGCTTTGTTTCTTCTGTGTGTTTTTTGTTTTTGAACATGTTATCTATTATTTTTCTTTTATTATTATATATATAAATATTTTTTAATACATATAAGTTTGAAATGAATTACTATATTCATGTTTTTTAAAAATTTGCTCTATAATGCTTGCTTGTTCTATCTTTTGTACGTCTGCGACATAGTAACGTTGTAACGTGCTATCCTTATGTCCAATTAAGCGCTTTATAGTATTCTCAGGCACTTGCATTGAATACAATTTATTAATAAATGTATGTCGCGACATATAGTAAGTTATATGTTTATATGTTAAGTTATTTTCTTTACATACAGACTTATAATAAGCGTTTAATGCTTTATTTAGTTTATTGTAATAATTGCTTATTCTGCTTTCTTTTTGCTTATCTGTGTACGTCTTTTTTGCGTCTAAGCAATCTAACAAATAATCATTTTCTGTTTTATTTTTTGTAAAGTATTCTAATATTTCTTGTATATATTTCTTATATGTTATTATATTCACATACGTTTTTGTCTTCTGTCTGTAGAGCTTAATGTTTAGTATTTCAACCGTTTCAGGTTTCTTTTGTTCATATTTTTCACGTTCTATATTTAAATCTGTTTCTTGTGTTTGTATTTTTTCAATTTCTAAATCTTTTATTTTCAGCGTTGCCATATCAACGGGGGCAATGCCTTGTAGCGCGATGTGCAAAACAAACAAAAATACAGACTTTTGCTTATTTGTAATTTCTGCTAAATAGTTATAGCTTTTTAAACTATCTTTGTACATTGTAAGTATTGTATTTAATTCTGTTGCAGTTAGATAACGCTCTTTTGTTGCTTGCATCTGCTTATTATATTTAAACTTGTTATAGTTATTAATGTAGCTATTTTCGAGCGCAAACTTATATACAATATTAAACATTTTAACAAGCTTATTCTGCTGTGCTATGCTCTTTTTTTGCCGTAATTTTTGTATAAAATCAGCAAAAAATACATTATCTATACTGCTAATTTTCAATGTACTATATTCTTCTTTTAAGAAGTTTTTAAGCTGTATAAAGTTCTTCTTATAACTGTACGTATTACAGTCTGCAATCTTTAAATCTATTATATCAAATAAGTAAAGTTCCTTCTGTTTGTTGTTTGTTTCAATCTGCTGCACATCTGTAACATTATTATATAACGCTGTTACTTCTTGCAGCTTTGCAGATATTGCAGCGTTCTTTTCCTTGTACGCTCTATCTCGACTGCTAACACTGCTTGTATTAGCGTTCCAATTAGTTTTAGTGCAACTAACCGCAGTACTATAATGTTTGTACTTGCTATCAGAAAAAACACGTACTGCGATTAAATACTCTTTGTTTGCAAGTTGCTTGTTTGTTAGTGTAACAGTTATTTTCATATCCTTTGTTTTTTATAGTTCAAACCGTTGGCGGTTTAAACTTGGTTTAAACTTTTTCTTTTGACACAAAGATATACTATTTCTTACTTTCAAGCAACTATACAGCTTAAAATACTGTTATACAGTACAGTTACATGTATATTCAATTTCTAAATAAACATTACAAGAAGTACAGCGGTACTCCTTTTTTTATGTCCATACCCGAAGGCAGACACACTGTACATACCGCCGCCCCGCTACTTCCGGTCTGCCAGTTCGATGACTTCCAAATCCCTGAATGTACCACTGTCTATCACAAAACGCACCAACGTACGCACTTTGTGAAACCCGCTGATACCTGCCGCTCCCGGATTGATGTGGAGCAGGTCGAACGTCTTGTCATACTTCACTTTCAGAATATGCGAATGTCCGCTGACGAACAGCTTGGGAGGATGCACCAATATGCTGCCCCGTATGGAAGGATCGTACTTGCCGGGGTAACCGCCGATGTGTTTCATCAGCACTTCCGCCCCCTCGACCGTAAAGCGCAATGTCTGCGGATAAAGCCGACGGATGTCCTGCCCGTCAATGTTTCCATACACAGCCCGGAAGGGACGGAAAGCAGCCAACTTTTGTGCTACTTCCAACGAACCGATGTCGCCGGCATGCCAGATTTCGTCACACGGCTCAAAGTACTGCAGATACCGCTCATCCCAATAAGCATGGGTATCCGATAATAAACCTATTTTCACCATAGTTTCTTTGTTTATTAGACAAAGGTAGCTATTTTTGTATAAAACTTAAAGCTCATGGAAAACAGATATTTCAAGCGCGACATCAGTTGGCTGTCATTCAACTATCGCGTACTGCTCGAAGCCGACGACGACAGTCTGCCTCTCTACGAACGCATCAATTTCATTTCCATCTATTCGTCCAATCTGGAAGAGTTCTACAAAATACGTGTGGCCGACCACAAAGCCATTGCCTCGGGAGTCACCCTAAGCGACGAAGAAAGCAAACAGTCGGCAGCCGAACTGGTAGAAGAAATCAATCAGGAAGTCAACCGCCAACTGGAAGAACGTATCCGCATCTATGAGAAAAAGATTCTGCCCGCACTGAAGAAGAACCACATCATATTCTACCAAAGCCGCAACGTAGAGCCTTTCCACCAGGAGTTCGTACGCCGCTTCTTCCGCGAAGAGATATTCCCCTACCTGGCTCCGGTGCCCGTGAGCAAAGACAAAGTCATCTCCTTCCTGCGCGACAACCGCCTGTATCTGGCCGTCCGCCTGTTTCCCAAGCACGCTCCTGCCCAACCCGAATATTTCGTTATGAAGCTGCCCTACAGCAAGGTGCCACGCTTCATCGAACTGCCACGCCAGGGCAACGACTATTACCTGATGTTCATCGAAGACATCATCAAGGCGAACATCGACACCATCTTCCCCGGCTACAACGTAGACAGCAGCTACTGCATCAAGATATCACGCGATGCCGACATCCTGATAGACGATACGGCCAATACGTCGGAAATCATCGAACAGGTGAAGACCAAGATAAAAAAACGCAAGATAGGTGCCGTATGCCGTTTCGTCTACGACCGTGCCATGCCACAGGATTTTCTGGACTTTCTGGTAGACGCCTACCGCATCGACCGGAACGAGCTGGTGCCGGGCGACAAGCATCTGAATATGGAAGACCTGAATCACCTGCCCAACCCCAACAGGAAACTGCTTCCCATCCGAAAGCCTCAGCCTATGAAGCTGACCTGTCTGGACGAGCGCGAATCCATCTTCCACTATATCGAGAAGAAAGACCTGCTGCTGCATTATCCCTATCATGCTTTCGACCACTTCATCCACTTTCTGTACGAAGCCGTACACGAACCGACCGTACGCGAAATCATGGTGACGCAATACCGCGTAGCAGAAAACTCCAACGTCATCAACACCCTGATAGCCGCGGCACAGAACGGGAAGAAAGTCACCGTCTTCGTTGAACTGAAAGCCCGTTTCGACGAAGAGAACAACCTGGCTACGGCCGAAATGATGCAGAATGCCGGCATCAACATCATCTACAGTATACCCAAGCTGAAAGTACATGCCAAAGTGGCCCTTGTGCTGAGACGCGATCGCCAGGGACACAAAATGACAAGCTATGCCTACATCAGCACAGGCAACTTCAACGAAAAGACCGCTACCCTATACGCCGACAGCGGCCTGTTCACCTGCAATCCACGACTGGTCAACGACCTGCACAACCTGTTCCGCACCCTGCAAAGAAAAAAACAGAACCCTAAATTCAACCTGCTGCTTGTGGCACAGTTCAACCTCATCCCCGAGCTGAACCGGCTCATCGACCACGAAATAGAACTGGCCAAGCGCGGAAAAGGAGGACGCATCATCCTGAAGATGAACGCCCTGCAGGACCCTACTATGATAGAACGCCTGTACGAAGCCTCGCAAGCCGGCGTCGAGATAGACCTCATCGTGCGCGGCATCTGCTGCCTCATCCCCGGACAGGAATACAGCCGCAACATACGCATCACCCGCATCGTCGACACCTTCCTGGAACATGCCCGCATCTGGTACTTCGGCAACGGCGGAAAACCCAAGCTGTTCCTGGGGTCGCCCGACTGGATGCGCCGCAACCTGTACCGGCGTATCGAAGCCGTCACTCCGGTTCTGGACCCCGACCTGAAACAGGAACTGGCAGACATGCTATCCATACAACTGTCGGACAAACGAAAGGCCTGTTTCGTCGACGACAAACTGCGCAACTGCTGGAAGTCGCCCCACCCGCAAAAAGAGAAAATACGTTCGCAATACACCTTTTACGAGTACCTGAAAAGCAAATTGTAACACGGTTGTAATATGTATGACATTTCCATGCAACAAAAATGCTGTTCCTTTGCAGCCAAATAAAATACAATAGTTCATGGAAACAATTTATCTGTGTATCGTCATCTTCCTGTTCGTCCTAGCGATATTCGACCTTGTCGTGGGAGTCAGCAATGATGCAGTCAATTTTCTTCAGTCGGCCGTAGGAGCCAAGGCAGCTTCGTTCAAGACAATTCTGTTCATTGCTGCCATCGGAGTCTTTATCGGCGCCTCACTCAGTAACGGCATGATGGACATTGCCCGGCACGGTATCTACCAGCCGGAACATTTCTATTTCGCCGAAATTATGTGTATTCTGCTGGCGGTCATGCTGACCGATGTCGTACTGCTGGATGTATTCAACAGCATGGGTCTCCCCACTTCCACCACGGTATCGATGGTATTCGAGCTGTTGGGAGGTACATTCGCACTGGCTCTTATCAAAGTCTACAGTGATGACTCACTCGATCTGGGAGACCTCATCAACACAGACAAGGCCCTGTCCGTCATCATGGCCATCTTCGTATCTGTGGCCATCGCATTCTTCTTCGGTATGCTGGTACAGTGGCTGGCACGTATCATTTTCTCCTTCAACTACAAAAAGCACATGAAGTACAGCATTGCGCTGTTCGGCGGTGTAGCTGCCACTTCCATCATCTACTTCATGCTGATAAAGGGTCTGAAGGACAGTTCGTTCATGACATCCGAATACAAACATTGGATACAGGAGAACACCGGAATGCTGATCGTAGCGTTCTTCGTATTCTTCACCATCCTGATGCAGATCCTGCACTGGTGTAAAGTCAATATATTCAAGGTAGTGGTGCTGCTGGGAACATTTGCACTGGCACTGGCTTTTGCCGGTAACGACCTGGTGAACTTCATCGGTGTGCCTCTGGCCGGTTATTCTTCCTTTATGGATTATACGGCCAACGGTGCAGGAGCTGGAGCCGATGGTTTCCTGATGACTTCCTTGCTCGGTCCGGCCAAAACACCCTGGTACTTCCTCTTTGCAGCCGGAGCCATCATGGTCTATGCGCTTTGCACCTCTAAGAAAGCACACAATGTAATCAAGACTTCTGTCGACCTGTCCCGTCAGGACGAAGGAGAAGAAAGTTTCGGTAGTACTCCGATAGCCCGTACATTGGTACGTTTCAGCCTGGTATTGTCCAACGGAGTGTCGAAGATTGTTCCCGAAAGTACCAAACGCTGGATTGACACCCGCTTCCAGAAAGACGAAGCCATCATTGCCGACGGTGCTGCTTTCGACTTGGTACGTGCTGCCGTCAATCTGGTACTTGCCGGTCTGCTGATCGCCTTGGGTACTTCATTGAAACTGCCTCTCTCTACTACCTACGTTACTTTCATGGTGGCTATGGGTACTTCGCTTGCCGACCGTGCCTGGGGACGTGATTCTGCCGTATTCCGTATCACCGGCGTGCTGAGCGTCATTGGTGGCTGGTTCATCACGGCTGGTGCAGCTTTCACCATCTGTTTCTTTGTAGCCCTCCTGATTCACTTCGGCGGAACAATTGCCATCGTTGCACTGATTGCACTGGCCGTATTCATGCTGATCCGCAGCCAGGTAATGTACAAGAAGCGCAAAGCAAAAGAGCAGGTTAACGAAACCCTGAAGCAGTTGCTCCAAAGCTCGGACAATGCCGAAGTCATCGAACTGCTCCGCAAGCATACCCGTCAGGAACTGACCAAGGTACTGGAGTTTACCGAAGAGAACTACGAACGTACAGTCACTTCCTTCCTGCACGAGAATCTGCGTGGCTTACGCCGCTCCATGGGTTCGGTTAAATTCGAGAAACAGCTTATCAAGCAGATGAAACGTACCGGAACATTGGCCATCAGCCGCCTGGACAACAATACAATCCTCGAAAAAGGTCTGTACTACTATCAGGGCAACGACTTTGCCAGCGAGTTGGTATACAGTATCGGACGTCTGTGTGAGCCCTGTCTGGAACACGTCGACAACAACTTCAAGCCGCTGGATGCCATCCAGAAAGGTGAATTTGCCGACGTCAGTGAGGACATCACTTACCTGATACAGACTTGCCGCCACCGCGTAGAAGACAACAACTACGACGGCATGGAAACGGAAATCCGCAAAGCCAACGAACTGAACGGCGAACTGGCACGCCTGAAACGTGAGGAGCTGCAACGCATTCAGGGTCAGAGCAGCAGCATCAAAGTGAGCATGCTTTACCTGACCATGCTGCAAGAAGCACAGAACGTGGTGACCTACACCATCAATCTGATAAAAGTCAGCCGCAAGTTCCAAAGCGAAGAAGAGGCATAACAAGCCTGTCGACACAACTTTTACATAGAACAACCGCAGCATTCGGAGACTGTTACAGTCTTTTGAATGCTGCGGTTGCTTTTTTATCTATTCCCGTTCCGGATTTTATCC
>NZ_FR883157.1:11739-24110 GCF_000435115.1 Bacteroides sp. CAG:633
TCCAAGCTTGAGAACAATATTCTCATGTCTGTGAGAACGCCCTTCTCATAACTGTGAGAATAGTTTTCTCATAACCATGAGAATGTTGTTCTCATGCCTATGAGAATAAACTTCCCCAACCGGGTTATTATCGCTAATGCCTCGGGTAAATACAGAACTTCAGTTGACTTGGAAAGCTCTATTGGTCCGATACCTTTTTCAATCCCATCTTCTGGGCACGCTCCAGCATGAACTGACGGGCCGCTTCGTACTCGTTGGGAATGACACCGTCCAGTATGGCATCCTTGATGGCGCTCTTCAGTGCACCTACCTGCTGGCAGGGAGGCAAGCCGAATGTCTCCATTATTTCCTCTCCGCTGACTGGCGGCTGGAAGTTGCGGATGCGGTCGCGTTCTTCCAGGTCTTTCAGCTTCTGGCGCACCAGTTGGAAGTTGTTCAGGAAGCGCTGTTTCTTGTCCATGTTCTTCGAGGTGATGTCGGCTTCGCAAAGCGTCATCAGGTCGTCGATGTCATCGCCCGCCTCGAACAGCAGACGACGGACGGCCGAATCGGTCACTTCTTCATCGGCTATCACGATGGGGCGCATGTGCAGTCCGACGAGCTTCTGCACATATTTCATCTTCTCGTTCATCGGCAGCTTCATCTTACGGAAGATGTTGGGTATCATCTTCTCGCCAATGAAGTTATGATTGTGGAAAGTCCAGCCCAAACGGGGCTCCCAGCGCTTGGTAGCAGGCTTGGCTATGTCGTGCAGCAACGCCGCCCAGCGCAGCCAAAGGTTGTCGGTCTTCTTACTGATGTTGTCGAGCACTTCGAGGGTGTGGTAGAAATTGTCCTTGTGGGCGCGTCCGTTGCGCGTCTCCACTCCCTGCAGGGCCACCAGTTCCGGGAAAATCAGCGCCAGAAGGCCGCAACGGTCCAGGTCGACAAAACCTTTCGAAGGTACGGGCGACAGCATGATTTTGTTCAGCTCGTCGGCAATACGTTCTTTCGAAATGATGGAAATGCGCTCCTTGTTGCGGCAAAGCGAATCGAACGTCTCATCGTCGATGTAGAAGTTCAGCTGGGTAGCAAAGCGGATGCAGCGCATCATGCGCAAGGGGTCGTCGCTGAACGTCACGTCGGGGTCGAGCGGCGTGCGGATGGTACGTTCTTTCATATCGTCCATGCCACCAAAGGGGTCTACCAGTTCGCCGTAGCGAGCTTCGTTCAGGCAGACAGCCAGAGCGTTGATGGTGAAGTCGCGACGGTTCTGGTCGTCTTCCAGCGTACCGTCTTCCACAACAGGCTTGCGGGAGTCGTGCGTGTAGGACTCCTTGCGGGCACCGACAAACTCCACTTCCGTACCGCGGAACTTCAACTGAGCCGTACCGAAGTTCTTGAAGACAGACACATGCGCACCCTTGCCCAACCGACGGCCCAACGCCTCGGCCATGGCAATGCCGCTGCCCACCACAACCACATCGATATCTTTGGAAGGACGTTGCAGAAAAATGTCGCGAACGTATCCGCCTACCACGTAGCATTCCAGCCCAAGCTCGTCTGCCGTCGCGGATATTTGCTTGAATATATTGTCACTGAAACGCTGTTTCAGTTCTTCAGCTGTCAACTCTATCATATTTTATCGTTTAAGGAAACGCAAAGATACGGATATTATTTCTATTTTTGCTTCAAAATACGCTTACCTAAGTAGACGAGTTTATCAGTTTATAAGTTTTTGAGTTTTTAAGTTGAAGTAAAACAATAACTTATAAACTTACAGACTCAAAAAAACAAAGAACGGAACACCCATGAAGAAAGAATTACTCCTGGCCTGCCTTTGCGGCCTGCTCGTAGCCTGCGAAAACATCGAAAAGAAAGCTGCCGTACAGCTGCAGGCAGCACGTACCGCCTACGAAAACGGCGACTACAACGAAGCCAAACTGCGGATAGACAGTATCAAGATACTCTACCCGAAAGCATTCGACACACGGCGCGAAGGCCAGAAGCTGATGCTTGAAGTGGAACTGAAGGAACAGGAAAAAACTCTTGCTTATCTGGACAGCACCCTCAACGGAAAACAGAAGGAACTGGATGCGCTGAAAGGGAAATTCGTACTTGAGAAAGACACTGCCTACCAGCAAGTCGGGCTCTACCTGCATCCGTCACAGGTGATTGAGAAGAACCTGCACCGCTCGTTCCTGCGCTTCCAGGTAGACGAAACGGGTAAAATGAGCATGACCTCCATCTACTGCGGAGCAAGCAACATCCACCACATTGCCGTGAAAGTGACAGCCCCCGACGGCAGCTTTGCCGAAACCCCTGCCTCGAAAGACAGTTACGAAACGACCGACCTGGGCGAAAAGATTGAAAAAGCCGACTACAAACTGGGCGAAGACGGCAACGTCATCGGATTCATCTGCATGAACCGCGACAAGAACCTCAAGGTGAACTATCAGGGAGAGCGTTCCTACTCGACCACCATGACTGCTACCGACCGCCAGGCTGCTGCCGGCATCTACGAACTGGCCCAAGTGCTGGCTGCCATCACCGAAATCAAACAGAACATCGAGGAAGCCAACCGGAAATTGGAGTTCGTCAAGCATAAGCTGGCGCAACCCCGCACGGAGGAGTAGACTTATCCGTCCTGTTCCGTCAGCATCTCCAGCAGTTCCTTGTCGGTCAGTTTGTAACCGGCGTTGGCGCCTTCGAGCAATGAGTCGGCCAAGTCGCGCTTGGTGCGGTGAAGGCGCAGTATTTTCTCTTCGATGGTGTGCTGGGCTATCAGGTGATAAACGGTCACACGATTCTGTTGCCCGATGCGATAGGCACGGTCGGTGGCCTGTTGTTCGATGGCCGGATTCCACCACGGGTCCAGATGGATGACGTAATTGGCTCCCGTCAGATTCAGCCCCAGTCCGCCAGCCTTCAGACTGATGAGGAAGATGGGGCACTCGCCCTGCTGGAACTTGCGTACCAGTTCCTCGCGCTGCTTCATGGTTACCGAACCGTCCAGATAGAAATAAGGTTCGCCCTGCTCGTCAAGGCGCTTCCGAACCAACTCCAGGAAAGACGTAAACTGGCTGAAGACCAGTACCCGGTTGTTACCCTCCTTTATTTCGGCTATCAGGTCGAGCAACATCTGTATCTTCGTCGTCTCGCCTTTCCAGCGGCTGTCTGTCAGGGCTATGGAACAGGCGGCCTGACGCAAACGGGTGATTTCAGCCAGTGTACTCATGCTTACGGCACTGCTTTCTTCGAGCATCGCCTTGGCACGACGGCGAATCACTTCGTACACCGCCATTTCTTCTTCCGACAGCTCGACCGGCAAGGTGATTTCCATCTTCTCGGGCAGTTCTTCCACTACCTCGGACTTGGTGCGTCGCAGCATGAAAGGCTGGACAATGCGCTTCAGCTGACGTTGCTTCTCCTTATCGCCTTCTTCAATGGGAACAATGAACTTCAGGCGGAACTGTTCGTAACTGCCCAACAGGCCGGGAGTGATGAAACGGAACAGATTCCACAACTCGCTGAGATGGTTCTGTATAGGAGTACCCGTCAGGATGAGGCGTGCCGATGCCTGCAGTTGCATAGCGACTCTCGACGTCTTCGTATCACGATTCTTTATGGTATGTGCCTCGTCCAGACACACCACATTCCACTGCTTGCCCACCAGCGGCTCTTCCGCATTGACCAGCAGGCCGTAAGTCGACAACACCACATCGTATTCGCCCGCACCGTCGATAAGTGCCTTGCGGTCGTCTGCCCCGTTCAGTACATGTACGTTCAACGTAGGGGCAAAGCGTTGCAGTTCGTTCTTCCAGTTGGGAACCACCGAAGCCGGAGCCACTACCAGCGAAGCTCCTTCGGCTGCTCTGTACAACAAGAAAGCAATGGTCTGTACCGTCTTTCCCAAACCCATGTCGTCGGCCAGGCAGGCACCGGCTCCCCAACCGGACAAACGCACCATCCAGCGGAATCCTTCGAGCTGGTAACCGCGCAACGTAGCCTGCAAAGTGTTGGGAACACCGGCTTCGATCTTCATGCTGCGCCTGATCGACGCACGCAAGTCGTCCAGCAAACGGTTGCCTTGTACTTCCAGCTCGCCCGTCATGGCGTCGTCCAGCAAAGGCGCGTTGAAGCGCGAAATGTGCATCTGCCCATGTTCCTTCACGGTAAGCGCCTCCAGCTTACGCAGCTGTTTCAGCAGACTTTCGTTCAGTTTCAGGTAATCGGTTTCGTTCAGACGGATAAAGTTTCCATGGCTCTGTCCCAGCAGATCGAGCAACTGTGTCATGCTGAGCACGGTGTGGTCGTCAATCTGCACCTCTCCTTCGATGTCGAACCAATCGCCCTTTGTCTCCAGACGCACGTGCATGTTCTCGGTCCAAACGGGAAGCTTCAGACGCAGCTTTTCGCCTTCGGGCCACTCGATGTAATAAGTGTCGGAAGACTGGCGCACAAAGTCGATTAGCGAAAGCAACTCTTCGGGCAACAGGCTGATGCTCTGTCTTTCGAGCGAACGGCCGAAGCAGTCTTCCATGAAGTTGTTCAGCACTTCGTAATTCCTGCGTTCCTTGCCGAGGTGGCGCTTCACCTGCACCCGCTTGCCGTCTGCCTCGTCGAACACCAGTGCGTTTCCTTCGCCGGGCAGAAAAGCTCCCTTGCCCTTCGGTAAAGGCTTGACATAGGTCTTTACCTCGAACTGCCTGCCTTGCGGACGGACTTGCAGCGCTATCTCAGCACTTCCTTCTACCGTTTCCAGCGTAGAGCCGTTCTCCAGCAGCGACGAATGCACTTCTACCGTATCGCTGATGCGGGGCAGGAAGTCCTTCAGTTGCGCCTCGGCTTCCAAAGGGAAATATCCCACCATGAGCAGACGACGGTAATAATCCCACTGCTTCGGCGTGATGGGAATCACGGTATAATAAGTATCTGATTTCTTCAGTACAATATGACTATCGGGCGTATCAAGCAGTGCCGACAGGGGGATATTGGAGGTTATGTTAAACCGGTTCCCCACTTTCTCCACCGACAGATAAGGTTTCTCCTCGTCTACCTTCACTTGTTCGAAAGGGGCGTAATAGCCGGTATACAGACGGTCGCAGCCTACCATCATAGGCAGCATCACACTCAAATACATCGAATCATAGTTGCCCTGCCGGTATTTATTCCAGATCTGCCTGTCAAATTCGTCCATCAACGCCGAACCTTCCTGAAAGTAACGTATATTCGAAATAGGTTTTCCGCTGCTCCACTTCCCCGACTTCAGGCGGGTCTGTTCGCGCACTTCTATATAGTTATACTTGATAAGGTACATCAGTCGTGCATCCTTTTCTTCCTTCTGCACGCTGCCTGTCTGGCTTTCGTTCTTCAACAAGTCTTCTATCAGCAACTCCCATGCCTGCTTCCGGCGTATGGAAGTCAGGGCGGGCGACGTACCGTAAATTCGGGTAAGCCGGGCACGTTCCTCCTCAGTCAGATCAATGTAAGCGGACAGTTCGTGCTTTAGTACGGCCTGTTGCGGATGCAGTTCGTAAAAGCCTTTGTCCTGCAAGGGATCTGTCAATTCAAAGTAACGGTTAAACAGAAAACCCAAGTACGAATATAAGACAGACGGATGGAAGAGTGAATCAAAAAGTTGCTGTACCAGTCCCAAACTGGCTTTTCGTTCTTCGTTTCTGAAAGCACTGGCTACGATATAAGCCGGCAACAGGTTCAGCTGTTCTTTCACTCCTCTTTTGTTTCTGAACTGGTCCAGTCTCTTGATGCTTGCGGGCGAATCATCGTGCACGTAGGCCATTATGAGGAAATAGCAGGTCAGGGGATTCTCGAAAATGTTCTTTTCGTGGGCTATCTTGTTTCTTATCTTCAAAGCCTTGTCGAACAATGCCACTGCATCGGCATACCTTTCTCTATGCAGGGCATATACGGCATTCAGTATCCAGAAGAATACGTCGTCGGACGAATCCTGCAAGGGCTTGTACTCGCCGTGCGAATAGTAACGGTAAAGGGCCAGCATGGAACGCAACCGGGATCGCATCGCTGCCGGCAAGGATTTTGTTTCCAACCATTGCTGTAGGTGATTCTGGTCGTCAAGATAGTCGTTATCCTGAATATAGACCAGCAATTCCGAGAAAGCCTCTGCAAACAAGTCATCGTCCAGTTTCAGGAACAAAGGACTGATGCAGGGATCAAAAGCTACAGGAAACAGGTAAGAGTACATTAAAATCGGAATACGCAACGGTAGCAAATCGGCTTCCCGATGTTCGAGCACCGCCATAAAAGCTTCTTCCAGTTCGAGAAACATCTCATTCTTGTTATAATCGTAACCCACACACCGGCGATAGTCGTCTTCCCACTCCGGATGGCGTGTTTTCAGAAAATAAAGAACCGGGAAATAGTATTTATACGAAACGCAATACACATACATTTTGGAAGTCCAGTCGTAGTTGAAGATTGACAACATTCCCTTCGACGTCAGCAAGTCCAGCGCTTTCTTCATGCCATGGGGCATGGTCGGCAAAGTTTTCCACAGCGCTTCCAAGGTCTTGGTAGGAACAAAATCGGAGCAATATACGTAAAAGCACAATACTTTCTGGAGGGTTTCATCCAGTTCTTCTATTTTCGTACAGTTTATAACCAGATTCATGACACAGTTTTCGATTAAGGGAAGCAAAGATAAAAAGAATTACATACAAATGCACTATCTTTGCACCTCATTTAAAACGGACTTATGATTTCAATAGACGGACTGGCCGTAGAATTTGGCGGCACTACTTTATTTAGCGACATTTCTTTTGTGATTAACGAAAAGGACCGCATCGCCCTCATGGGAAAGAACGGAGCCGGGAAAAGCACCCTGCTGAAGATCCTTGCAGGCATCCGGCAGCCCACACGGGGAAAGGTATCGGTGCCCAAAGACTGCGTTGTGGCTTACCTGCCGCAGCACCTGATGACGGAAGACGGACGCACCGTGTTCGAGGAAACCGCCCAGGCCTTTGCCCACCTGCACGAGATGGAGGCCGAGATTGAACGCCTGAACAAGGAACTGGAGACGCGCACCGACTACGAGAGCGACAGCTACATGCAACTCATCGAACAAGTGTCGGCCCTGAGCGAGAAGTTCTACGCCATCGATGCCACCAACTACGAGGAAGACGTGGAAAAGACCTTGCTGGGACTTGGCTTCGAGCGGAGCGACTTCGGCCGCCCCACCAGCGACTTCAGCGGCGGATGGCGTATGCGTATCGAGCTGGCCAAACTGCTGTTGCAGAAGCCCGATGTCCTGCTGCTGGACGAGCCTACCAACCACCTGGACATCGAGTCCATACAGTGGCTCGAAGACTTCCTCATCAACAACGGCAAGGCGGTGGTAGTCATCAGCCACGACCGTAAGTTTGTAGACAACATCACCACCCGCACCATCGAAGTGACCATGGGACGCATCTACGACTACAAGGTGAACTATTCCAAATACCTGGAGCTGCGCAAGGAGCGCCGCGAACAGCAACAGAAAGCCTACGACGAACAGCAGAAGTTCATTGCCGAAACCAAAGAGTTCATCGAACGCTTCAAGGGAACTTACTCGAAAACCTTGCAAGTGCAGAGCCGCGTGAAGATGCTGGAGAAACTGGAACTGCTCGAAGTGGACGAGGAAGATACCTCGGCCCTGCGACTGAAGTTCCCCCCGTCGCCCCGCTCGGGCAACTATCCCGTCATCATGGACGGCGTAGGCAAGACGTACGGCGATCACGTGGTGTTCCGCAATGCGACGCTCACCATCGAACGCGGCGACAAGGTGGCTTTCGTAGGCCGCAACGGCGAAGGAAAGTCTACACTGGTGAAGTGCATCATGGGCGAGATTGAACACGAAGGAACCCTGACGCTGGGCCACAACGTACAGATAGGCTACTTCGCACAGAACCAGGCTTCGCTGCTGGACGAAAACCTGACGGTGTTCCAGACCATCGACGACGTGGCCAAAGGCGAAATACGCAACAAGATACGCGACCTGCTGGGTGCCTTTATGTTCGGCAGCCCCGAAGCCTCGATGAAGAAGGTAAAGGTGCTCTCCGGCGGCGAACGTACCCGACTGGCGATGATCAAACTGCTGCTCGAACCGGTCAACCTGCTCATCCTGGACGAGCCTACCAACCATCTGGACCTGAAGACCAAAGACATCCTGAAGCAGGCACTGATGGACTTCGACGGCACACTGATTGTTGTCAGCCACGACCGTGACTTCCTCGACGGACTGGTAAGCAAGGTGTACGAGTTCGGCCACCAGCGCGTCCGCGAACACCTTTGCGGCGTCTACGAATTTCTGGAAAAGAAGAAAATGGAATCGCTCAGCGAACTGGAGAGAAACAAGGTTTCCTGAAAAATCTTTTTGCATACCCAAACAGCCGTTTCCCCGTCTTCGTGACAGGCAAACGGCTGTTTTGCTTACCGCCTCTTTATCTGTTTCCCGCGAAACAGAAGCCCGAACAGCATAAAACGCCCGCAAAAGTGCATAGATATGCACGAAAACACTCCCGAAAATGCTTGTTTTCCACTTCCACAACGCTTGCGCGGAGCCGGAAGAATGCTTGTATGGCTCGCGAACATTGCTTGTGCGGTACACGAACAACGCTTGTGTGCCTCGTGAACATGGCTTTCTGGTGGAGGGAACAGTGATTTTGGCTTCGTTTTCCGTCGTTTCCATTCTATTTCAACTGTAAACATTTCGCTATCCGTCTATCTATAAGAAAGATACAGAAATCTGCCCGCAAAATTGCGCACATCCCGGGCAACGGGCAGAAATAACGGATTCTCACCGCTTCGGAAATACAAAATGACATTCTGTCAAACCGTTTTCCTCCGCATTTGCGAGACTTGATTTTTAGCGTTATCTTTGTCAACATATAACCTTAATATTCCTATTCATGGTACATCTCTTAAAAAACAGTCTGCTCCTGGTTCTCCTGAGCTGCCTGTGCCTGACCAGCGCACTGGCAAACGACACCGCCGGGCAACCGGAAAAGCCTTACTGGCAAGACATTCAAGTGATTTCGGTGAACAAGGAAGCTCCCCGCTCCTCGTTCATGACCTACGGCGACCGAGCTACGGCCCTCACCGCCCGTTACGAAAACAGTCCCTACTACCAGCTGCTGAACGGCACGTGGAAGTTCTACTTTGTCGATTCTTACCGCCAGCTTCCTGCCGGCATCACCGACCCGTCGACCGACACTTCGAACTGGGTCGACATCACCGTGCCCGGCAACTGGGAAGTGCAAGGCTTCGGCACCGCCATCTATACCAACCACGGCTACGAGTTCAAACCACGTAACCCGCAACCGCCGCTGTTGCCCGAAGCAACTCCCGTAGGTGTCTACCGCCGCGACTTCACCATCCCCGACGGCTGGGACGGACGCGACATCTATCTGCACATTGCCGGAGCCAAGTCGGGCGTGTACGTCTACGTCAACGGCCGCGAAGTGGGCTACAACGAAGACTCAAAGAATCCTGCCGAGTTCCTCATCAACCCTTACCTGCAATCCGGCAAGAACGTGCTGACGCTTAAAATCTTCCGCTGGAGCACCGGCTCCTATCTGGAGTGTCAGGACTTCTGGCGCATGAGCGGTATTGAGCGCGACGTCTTCCTGTGGTCGCAGCCCCGCATTGCCGTGCAGGACTACCGCATCGTTTCTACCCTCGACGACACCTACCGCAACGGTCTCTTCCGCCTGGCCATTGACCTGAAGAACCACAGCGGACAGGCCAAATCCGTCAGCATCGGTTACGAACTGCTCGATGCCGCAGGCCGTACAGCCGCCGCATCCGAACAAACCCTGACGCTGAAAGCCGACGGCCCCACCACAGCCACCTTCCAGAAAGAACTGGAAAACGTCAGCACCTGGAGTGCCGAGCATCCCAACCTCTACAAGTTGCTGCTCACCGTCAAGGAAGACGGCCGGGTGACCGAAGTCATCCCGCAAAACGTAGGTTTCCGCCGCATCGAAATCAAACCCATCGACCAGATAGCAGGCAACGGACAACCTTACACCGTGCTCCTGTTCAACGGACAGCCTATCAAGCTGAAAGGTGTCAACATCCACGAGCACAATCCTGAGACAGGCCACTACGTGACCGAAGAACTGATGCGCAAGGACTTCGAGCTGATGAAACTGAACAACATCAACACCGTCCGCCTGTGCCACTATCCGCAGGACCGCCGCTTCTACGAACTGTGCGACGAGTACGGACTCTACGTTTACGACGAGGCCAACATCGAGTCGCACGGCATGTACTATAACCTGCGCAAAGGTGGCACCCTGGGCAACAACCCCGAATGGCTGAAACCCCACATGGAGCGCACTGCCAACATGTACGAACGCAATAAGAACCACCCTTCGGTCACCTTCTGGTCGCTGGGCAACGAAGCCGGAAACGGATATAACTTCTACCAGACCTACCTCTATCTGAAAGAAAAGGAAGAAATGAACCGCCCCGTCAACTACGAGCGCGCCCAATGGGAGTGGAACTCTGATATGTACGTACCTCAGTACCCCAGTGCCAAATGGCTGGAAGAAGTAGGAAAAACGGGCAGCGACCGTCCCGTAGTGCCTTCGGAGTATTCGCACGCCATGGGTAACTCCAACGGTAACCTGTGGGACCAGTGGAAAGCCATCTATAAATATCCCAATCTGCAAGGTGGATACATCTGGGACTGGGTTGACCAAGGCTTGCTCGTCAAGGACGAGAACGGTACACCCTATTACGCCTACGGTGGCGACTTTGGTAAAGACATGCCGAGCGACGGAAACTTCCTGTGCAACGGTATCGTAGGACCCGACCGTACGCCTCATCCAGCCATGGCGGAAGTGAAATACGCCCACCAGAATGTAGGTTTCGAAGCTACCGACCTGGCCAACGGCAAGATTAAAGTAACCAACCGCTTCTACTTCACCGGCCTGAAGGACTACGCCATCCGCTATGCCATCCGTGCCAACGGCAAGACGCTGCGCGACGGCCGCCTCACACTCGACCTCGCACCACAGGCTTCGCAAGAGATTAGCGTACCCATGTCTGGACTCAAACCCCAGACAGGCACCGACTACCTGATAGACTTCGAAGTAACCACCACACGGGCCGAAGGCTGCATTCCCGCCGGACACGTCATTGCGCACGACCAGTTCGTCCTGCCGCAAGTGCCGACCGACAAGGACGCTTATCAGGCCGGTGGTCCCGCACTCAGCATCGACAACGAGGGCAACGAACTGAAGGTTACCTCCTCGAAAGTCAATTTCACGTTCAATAAGCAGTCGGGCATCCTTACGTCCTACCGCGTGAACGGTACCGAGTACTTCAACGGCGGATTCGGCATCCAGCCCAACTTCTGGCGTGCTCCCAACGACAACGACTACGGAAGCGGAAACCCCAAACGACTGGAGATATGGGAAGTATCGAGCCGCAACTTCCAGGTATCAAGCGCCACGGCCGAAATGTCAGGTCGCAATGCACTGGTGAACATTGTCTACAAGCTGCCTGCCGGAAACGAGTTCTTCATTACCTATAAGATATATCCCGACGGCGTGATGAATGTGTCTACCCGTTTCACTCCTGCCCACCTGGACGGCGTGAAGATAGACATCTCCGAAGCTACCGCTACGGCCACTTTCTCGCCCGGACGCGATGCCCAAAGCGTCAGCGCACGCGACAAGATGGTAGTTCCCCGCATCGGTGTCCGCTTCCGTCTGCCTGCCACGATGAACCAGCTGGCCTACCTTGGCCGCGGACCGCAGGAAAACTACTGGGACCGTAAGGCCGGTAGTCTGATAGGACTGTACAACAGCACGGCCGACGACGAATACTTCCCCTACGTACGCCCGCAGGAGAACGGTCACCACTGCGACACACGCTGGCTCTCGCTGAACGGACGCGGAAAGAGTCTGCTGATTGTAGCCGACAGCCTGATGGAGTTCAACGCCCTGCGCAACTCCGTTGAGGACTTCGACGCCGGAAAGGCCATCAACCGCCCCTACCAGTGGAACAATTTCACTCCGCAGGAGATAGCCAACCGTCCCGAGATAGGTGCTTACGACAAACCTCGTCAGACGCACATCAACGACATCACCCCGCGCGACTTTGTTGAAGTCTGCCTCGACCTGAAGCAACAGGGACTGGCCGGTTATGACAGCTGGTACTCGCGTCCCGAACCCGAATACACCCTGCCTGCCGACCGCGAATACACTTGGGGATTCACCCTGATACCCGGAGCAGGAGCCAGTCAGGCGGTGAAGAAGTTGAAATACACTTACTAATCGACTAATTTATTATCTTAGTTCTTGGCAAGTATACGATTTACTTTTATCTTTGCAACCATCAGAAGCAAAAAGGCATGGAGAAAG
>NZ_FR883157.1:24134-54893 GCF_000435115.1 Bacteroides sp. CAG:633
GAGAAAGAGAAAAAGTACATTGTATACTTGCTTTTTTTAGTCAGCATCATCATGCTGGCTGTACCCGTCTTTCCCCATCATCACCATGCCGACGGCCTCATCTGTATGAAGAACGATGTAGAGCCCAGCTGCTGCCACACACCTCATCACCATCACCCCGCAGGACATCCCAACTGCTGCCACGACAAGGGTTGCATCGCCAGCCACTTCGTTCAGCGTACCCCACGCACCGAGCGTCAGGCTCCCGTGCTGAAACCCGTCCTGCTGCCTGCCGTACTCAGCACATTCCTCAGGCAATTGTACGCCTTTGGCGAACCTTGCCAACCTGTTTCATACTCACCCTACATCGAGTCACTGCACGGTGTCTACATAGCCCGTGCCTCGGGATTAAGGGCTCCTCCCACCCATCTTGCATAATAGGTGCAGTGTGCCCTCGCACATTGCAACCCGGTTGCACTCTTTGGTCAGTACCTTTGCAGCCGGAAATCATACTCACATTATTTTGCAAGAACTTAATCCATTTATATCAATGAAGAAACTGATATTTCTGGGAGTCCTCGTTGCATTGTCACTAGGCTCCTGTCAGAACAAGTCCGCCCACGATCACGACGGACACAATCACGAGACCGAGAACCACGACCATGAGGCCGAACTTCACGAAGGACACGACCACGACGGTCATAACCACGAAGCCGAAGAAGGGCACAGTGCCGGCAGCGGTGAAATAGTCCTGCCACCAGCCAAAGCCCAGGCAGCAGGTGTAGAGGTCAGCACCGTAGAAGCGGGCGCCTTTCACCAGGTCATCAAGACCAGCGGACAGGTATTGGCCGCACAGGGCGATGAAAGCGTAGCCGTTGCCACTGTAGCCGGTGTCGTATCGTTCCGCAACAAGGTAGTCGAAGGTATGCAGGTAGGCAAAGGCACTCCGCTGCTTACCCTATCATCGCAGAACATGGCCGAAGGTGACCCCGTACAGAAAGCCCGCATCGCCTACGAAGTCAGCAAAAAAGAATACGAACGTATGAAGGCGCTGGTAGCCAGCAAGATTGTTTCCGAAAAGGAATTTGCCCAAGCCGAACAAGCATACGAGAATGCCCGTATCAGCTATGAAGCCGTAGCCCGCAACCATACTCCGCAGGGACAGACGGTTGTTTCGCCCATCGGCGGTTACGTCAAGAGCCTGTTGGTAAAGGAGGGCGATTACGTCACCGTAGGTCAGCCGCTGGTCAGCATCACGCAGAACCGTCGCCTCTTCCTCCGTGCCGATGTTTCCGAGAAATACTACAACGCACTGCCTTCCGTAGCCTCGGCCAACTTCTGCACGCCCTATAATAATAAGGTATATGCATTGAAAGAACTGGGCGGACGTCTGCTGTCTTACGGCAAAGCTTCGGGCGAAGGCAGTTATTACGTACCTGTCACTTTCGAGTTCGACAACAAGGGCGACGTTGTCCCCGGTTCCTTTGTCGAAATCTATCTACTTACCACGCCGATGGAAGGTGTTATCAGCGTCCCCCGCTCGGCCCTCACCGAAGAGCAAGGCAGCTACTTCGTCTACCTGCAACTGGATGAAGAATGCTACCAGAAGCAACTTGTTACCCTGGGTGCCGATGACGGCGAACGGGTACAGGTACTCACCGGCCTGCACGCCGGCGACCGTCTGGTGACCAAAGGCGCCTACCAAGTGAAGCTGGCAGGAGCTACGAATGCGATACCGGCACACAGCCATGAACACTAATTAAACGAAAAATGAAGAATGGAAGCTGCGCTTCCTAATGAAGAATTTTCCATACACAAGAATTCTTCGTTCTTCATTCTTAATTCTTCATTTAACAAGTTATGCTCAACAAAATCATACACTTCTCCCTTCAGAACCGCATTCTGGTGCTCGTAGCATCGGTGCTGTTGCTGATTGGCGGTACTTACACCGCCGTACATACGGAAGTAGACGTGTTCCCCGACCTGACGGCACCCACCGTAGTGGTGATGACCGAAGCCAACGGCATGGCAGCCGAAGAGGTGGAACAACTCGTCACCTTCCCTATCGAGACCGCTGTCAACGGAGCCACACACGTACGCCGTGTACGCTCCTCGTCTACTCACAGTTTCTCCGTAGTCTGGGTCGAATTCGACTGGGACACGGACATCTACCTGGCCCGGCAGATTGTCAGTGAAAAGCTTTCGCTCGTAGCCGAAGAACTGCCCGAAGGTGTGGGCAAACCTACACTGGGACCGCAGTCGTCCATCCTGGGCGAGATGATGATTATCGGCCTTACAGCCGACTCTACTTCCATGCTCGACCTCCGTACGCTGGCCGACTGGACCATCCGTCCGCGCCTGCTCTCTACGGGTGGCGTGGCACAGGTAGCCGTGCTGGGCGGTGACATCAAGGAATACCAGATACAGCTCGATCCCGAACGGATGCGCCACTACGGCGTCACGCTAGGACAAATACTGGAAGCTACCCGCGGCATGAACCTCAACGCCAACGGTGGTGTCATCTACGAATACGGCAACGAATACATCGTCCGCGGACTGACTGCCACGACGAATACGGAGTTGCTGGGAAAAACCGTGGTTAAAGCTACGAGTGATGAGCTACAAGCTACAAGTGGTAGTGGCAGCAACCCGTCACTTCCAATTCTATTGGAAGACGTGGCCGACGTACGCATCGGTGCACAGACGCCCAAGTTAGGTCTGGCTTCGGAACGCGGTAAACCTGCCGTACTGCTCACCGTGACGAAGCAGCCTGCTACCAGCACCCTGGAACTGACCGCCAAACTGGAAGCCTCACTGAAAGACTTGCAGAAGAACCTGCCCCCCGACGTGAAAGTTTCGACCGACATCTTCCGCCAGAGCCGCTTTATCGAGAGTTCGATTGGCAACGTGCAGAAGTCGCTCATCGAAGGTGGTATCTTCGTGGTCATCGTGCTGTTCCTCTTCCTGGCCAACGTACGTACTACCATTATCTCACTGGTCACCCTGCCCCTGTCACTTGTCGTTTCCATACTGGTACTGCACTACATGGGACTGACCATCAACACCATGAGTTTGGGTGGTATGGCTATTGCCATCGGTTCGCTGGTCGATGACGCCATCGTCGATGTGGAGAACGTCTACCGCCGCTTGCACGAGAATCGCCTCCTGCCGCCCGAGCGTCGCCTGCCCATCCTGCAGGTGGTATTCAACGCTTCGCGCGAGGTACGTATGCCTATCCTCAACTCCACGCTCATCATCGTGGTCAGCTTCGTGCCCCTGTTCTTCCTGAGCGGTATGGAAGGACGAATGCTGGTGCCGCTGGGCATCGCTTTCATCACAGCCCTGGCCGCCTCAACGGTAGTGGCATTGACACTGACACCTGTGCTCTGCTCGTACCTGCTGCGTAATAAAGAAGACAAACATTCTGAAGAAATCCAAGAACTTCCTGAAGTCACCGCTAAAGACTCCTCAGAGTCACCTGCATCCCCATCCAAAAATACCAATGGGGCCAATTCGGGCGACTCTGCCGTGGCCCGCACGCTGAAGAAAGCCTACGGCGCACTGCTCGAAAAGGCTTTGCATCACAAACGTGCCGTACTGGGCTGTACCATTGCCCTCTTTGCCGTCGCCTTAGGACTGTTCTTCACGCTGGGTCGCTCATTCCTGCCGCCGTTCAACGAAGGCTCGTTCACCATCAACGTCTCTTCACTGCCGGGCATCTCGCTCGAAGAAAGCGATGCTATCGGACGCCGTGCCGAAGAACTGCTGCTTACCATCCCCGAGATACAGACCGTAGCGCGCAAAACCGGACGCGCCGAACTGGACGAGCACGCCTTAGGCGTGAATACCTCGGAGATTGAAGCTCCCTTCGAACTGAAAGACCGGCCGCGCAGCGAAGTCGTGGCGGAAGTTCGCGAAAAGTTGGGCAGCATCGTCGGCGCCAACATTGAGATAGGACAGCCCATCAGCCACCGTATCGACGCCATGCTGTCGGGTACGAAAGCCAACATCGCCATCAAGCTCTTCGGCGACGACCTGAACCGCATGTTCGCCTTAGGCAACGAAATAAAGGACAAGATACAAGACGTTGAGGGCGTAGCCGACCTGACAGTAGAGCAGCAAATCGAACGTCCGCAGCTCACCATCACACCCCGCCGCGAGATGCTGGCACGCTATGGTATCACCCTGCCGCAGTTTGCTGAATACGTCAACGCCTGTCTGGCGGGTGAAGCCGTTTCGCAAGTCTACGAACAGGGCAAGTCGTTCAACCTGACCGTACGCATGCGTGATGATTTGCGCGACCAGGCACAGAAGATAGGCAACCTGATGATTGATACGGGCGACGGATTGCAAGTGCCGCTCAACTACGTGGCCGACATCCGCTCGACCATGGGACCGAACACCATCAGCCGCGAGAACGTAAAGCGTAAGATAGTCATCTCGGCCAATGTTGCCGACCGCGATCTGCGCTCCGTAGTGAACGACATTCAAGAACGTATCGACACCCAAATTCAACTGCCCGAAGGCTACCACGTAGAGTACGGCGGACAGTTTGAAAGCGAACAGGCAGCCAGCCGCACGCTGATGTTGACGTCGTTCATGTCTATCGTTGTCATCTTCCTGTTACTCTACCACGAGTTCCGCAGTACGAAGGAGAGTGCCATCATCCTTATCAACCTGCCACTGGCACTGATCGGTGGTGTGTTTGCCTTGTTGCTGACCACAGGCGAAGTGAGCATCCCTGCCATCATCGGTTTCATCTCGTTGTTCGGCATTGCTACCCGAAACGGTATGCTGCTCATCAGCCATTATAACCACTTGCAACGCGAAGAAGGCTATGGCATCTACGACAGCGTTCTGCGTGGTTCGCTCGACCGTCTGAACCCGATTCTAATGACAGCCCTCAGTAGTGCTTTAGCCCTTATTCCGCTGGCTTTGGGCGGCGACCTGCCCGGCAACGAAATACAAAGCCCGATGGCCAAAGTCATCCTGGGCGGTCTGCTGACCTCGACGTTCCTCAACGGATTCATCATCCCGATAGTTTATCTGCTAATACACACCAAGAAAGAATGAAGAAAATAGTAATCATTTGTGTATGCCTTGCCCTGGCGGCAGGGCTACACGCCCAAAACAGCATTGAAGCCATCCTCACCCAGATAGAGCAGAACAACCGGCAGTTGCAAGCCAATGCCCAGAATGTGAATGCCCAGAAACTGGAAAACCGGACATCCAATAACCTGGCCAATCCAACCCTGTCGTACGCCCATCTGTGGGATTCGGACGACAAGAACATCACCGTGGGCGAAATGGTCATTGCACAAAGTTTCGACTTCCCGTCGCTCTACATCACCCGTGCCCGCATGAACCGCTACAAGGCTCAGTCGCTCGACGCCCAAGCCCTTGCCCTACGCCAGGACATTCTGCTGCAAGCACAGGAAGCCTGCCTCGACATCATCATGCTGACCCGTCAGCAGTTCCTCCTCGACGAACGCCTGAAGAACGCCGAAGAGCTGGCAGCTTTCTACAAGAAACGACTGGAAACCGGTGATGCCAGTTCGCTGGAAACCAATAAAATCAATCTGGAATTGCTGAACGTACGTACCGAAGCCCGCATGAACCGTACAGCCCTGGAAAACAAGCTGCGCGAACTGACCGCCCTCAACGGCAACCAGTCGCTTGTCCCCGGCCGTCCTTTGGCCGAAGGAGCTGCTACGCCTCATGCACTCAACCTGGGGCTTACCGATTATCCCGATGTCCCCCTGCCTGCCGACTTCGGCCCCTTGTGCGACGAGCTACTGGCTTCCGACCCCACCCTGCTTGCCCTGCAGAACGACGGTGAAGCTGCACGCCGCCAGCTGTCTGTCAGCCGTCAAGGCTGGTTGCCCGACCTGGAACTGGGATATCGGCGCAACACCGAAAGCGGACATCCGCTCAACGGAGTGGTAGTAGGTTTCTCCTTTCCCATCTTCCAGAATCACGGAAAGGTAAAAATGGCACGCTCGCAACTGCAAAGCATCGATTACCAAAAGGAGAATGCTCGACTGAGTGCTTCCACCGCCTTATGGCAGCTCTACGAAGAAGCTTCCAACCTGCAAGCCTCCATACATGAGTATACCGAGACTTTCGGCCGTCAGCAAGACTTGCGCCTGTTGCGCCAGGCACTCGAAGGCGGACAAATCAGCATGATAGAGTATTTCGTAGAAGTATCCGTAGTCTACCAAAGCCAGACCAACTTGCTACAACTGGAGAACCAGTACCAGAAGGTAATGGCCAGAATATACAAGAGCAAGCTTTAAATAATGAAGAATAGAAAATGGAGAATGAAGAATGGAAAAAGAAAACATTCATCATTCTTCATTTCCCAAGGTTTCCGGTTGCTCCGGTACATAACTGCTCCGGATGCGCCACTCCTGTGGATAAAGATTATTGGCACGATTGCCGATGTTCTTCACAAATCCAAGAGGAAAACCACGGTACGTAAGAAGTACAAAACCGCGAGGGGCTGTGTCCGAAAGGACTACAGCCTCTTTGCGCAAATAGGCAATAGCAGTAGGATAATCCACCTCCTCGCAGGCAAAAGCATCTTGCCGAAGCAGGCTACTCATGGCCAGCGCATGGGCGGGAATACAGTCTTTCCCTTTCACTCCAGCCACTTCTACACCTGCCTGCATCACTTTGACATGCTGCTTCAAAACTGTCAACAAAGGTAGCCATGCCGTAGGGAAAGCCGCCAGCGTCTGTCCTTCGGGCATCAAGGTGTAACCTTCCGCATCACGCAGCCAGCCTTGCACCATTGCCAGCTGTTCCTTTCCGAAAGCCGATCCCGAAGAAGCCTTTCCTCCATTTCCTTTCTTCCCGCGCTGTTTGCCCGCCGACTGTCTATCCGCGTTCATCCGTCCCGTTTGCATCATCGATATGTCTTCGCTTGCTGTTTCTTCTGCCTCACCAGCCTTACGCAATACAGCCAGGAAGAATCCTTCTCCCTGCGTCTTATGTGGTAAGAAGCGATAGACTGGGAAATCTTCTCCAACCAGCAGATTGCCGGTAATCCCCCATTCAGCTGGCACGTCGAGCGGCAGCACTTCGGCTCCCAACTCCCGACACAACCAACGCACATTTTCTTCGTTCTCTTTCGTATTATAAGTACATGTACTATATACCAACAGTCCACCCGGCTTCAGGCAAGGCCAGATGTCTGTCAGGATGCGCCGCTGACGCTGCCAGCAGATTTCGACATTCTCCGCACTCCACTCGCTTATGGCAGTCTCGTCCTTACGGAACATGCCCTCGCCCGAACAGGGAACATCGGTCAGAATAAAGTCGAAAAGGTGTTCCAAAGGTGTGAAATCGGAAGGATCGCTATTCGTCACCACCACATCAGGATGCCCCCACTTGGTCAGATTCTCGGCCAGTATCTGGGCACGGTTGCGTATCACTTCGTTGGCTACCAGCAGACTGCCGTCAGGCAACAGGCTACGTACATGGGTAGACTTTCCGCCCGGAGCGGCACAAAGGTCAAGCGCAGCCAACGGTCTGCCCGGCAGGTAACGCTTCAACGCCTGCTCCACAAACATTGACGACGCTTCCTGCACGTAGTAGCAACCGGCATGAAACAACGGATCGAAAGTAAATGCCGGACGCTGATTCAAATAGAATCCGCGTTCCGCCCAAGGCACCTTGTTCAATGAAGAATGAGAAATGACAGAAGAAGAATCTGTACACTTTTGGGCATTCACACGTATGCTGACCGGCTGTTCCGCCTCCAGCAGAGCGGTAGCCAGACTGTTATATTCTTCCTCGCCCAACAAAGCGCGGGTATATTCAGTAAATAAAGGAGGTAATTGCATGATAATCTTCTATCTTCTCAAATTTCTTATAATGCAGCAATTTCTTCCATGCTCAATCCTGTACTTTGAGCAATAAGTTCAATAGAAACACCGGCTTCCTTAAACTTGCGTGCCAATGCCTTCTTCTCTTCTGCACGGCCTTCTGCAAGTCCTTCCGCACGGCCTTCCGCAAGCCCTTCTGCACGACCTTCTGCACGGCCTTCTGCACGACCCTCTGCACGGCCTTCCAACTTGGCAGTATCCAGCACATCATTCTGTATCATTACGGCATTGATATGCTCGTCGTACACATGACGTTCCTTGGGCGACATATTGTAATACTTCAGTTTCTCCCTCGCCTCGGCCAATCCCGGTGCCGTGGTATCAGAACTGATTTCGCCACTTTTCAGATACGAGATCCATTCCTCCAGCGGTGTCTTTGCTACCTTATTGAACTCGTTCACCCTAATCAGGTAGTATTCGGGGAACACCTCGCGCGGCATCTTGCGGATGATTGCTCCTTCCTGCTTGGCCGAAATGCTCAATTCGTCGCCGGTATGCACCCCAACAAAGTTTGTCACTCCGTGATACAAGTAGTCGCTGCCTTTACCGATGTCGAAATAGAGAATACTGATGGAATATACCTTTTTCACCTCTGCATACGAATTCCCCAAAGAGATGTGCTCCGTAATGGCTTTCGAAACACCATATAGCACTCTCTCCAGATAGTACAGTTCTCGCGTATTCTGTATTTCAACAATGATGATGTCCCCGTTCTCCTCTTTTGCCTTGATGTCCACACGATTGAACTTATCATCATAGTTCGTCTGGTTGGCTTCGCTTTCGAGTATTTCCAGAATGGTGATTTTCCGTTCTAGCAACACGGTGAGCAAGCCTTCGAGTACTACAAAATTGGCCTTATCTCGCAACATACGCTTCATGGCCCAATCGAATCGGATGTATTTGTCTTGCATCATGAGGAAGAGGTTTTGAGTTTATAAGTCTTTGAGTTATTGAGTCTTTATTTTCTGGAGTTTCTTACCAGATGCAGCAAATATACGAAAAGGTAGTTGCAGCGGCAAATGAAAACAGGGTTTTCTAAAAAAGTTCTTCGTTCCAAGTTTCCCAGTTAGGGAATTTCCATTCCCTAGTCAGGAAATTCTCGTTCCCTAGTTAGGGAATTGCAGTTTCTCAGGCAAGAGACAATATTTATCCAACTTTCTACAGAAAACAAGCCATACCGTTTTAAGGACGATATGGCTTGACAAACAAAACAAACAATCACTTATCTCGATCGATAAGTAATGCCTGCATCCAGTTACGCTAAACTGAAAACAGGCTCCCGAATCACCTCACGGTGACTTTTATAGAATAGGTCACATTCTATGTCCTCTGTGACGGAAACTTAAAGTTCCAAAAAACGGCTTATTTCCTCAAAAGCGGCATCCTTAAGCAACACTTTCTTTTGTCCATCCAGCAAATAAAGCGAAGGCATGGCTTTCAGGTCGTACAGTGTGCCGGTCTTCACCGCCTCGTGGTCGGCACCTATCGTCCAACCTTCGGACATATCGGGCAAGGCTTTGCGCCAGACCTCTTCGTTGCCTTCGGTATAAATAGCCAGTACACTCATTCGTCCCGTCTGCACCGCTTTTGCCAGTGCTGCGCTGGCCGTCATCTGTCCCAATACGGCGTGGCACGACTCACATTCCGACTGCGTAACAGTGGGAGAGTAGGTAGTCGCCGTTTTAGTAGAAGCCCCTTCGGAGAGTTCCGGAGGGGCTTTTTTGTTTTCCCTCCGCATATACACAGAAACTCTCCTTTTCTTTCAGGCACGGATGCCACGGAAAGCCACGGGAAAGCCGCGCCTGAAAAACGATAATCCCGCATGTTATTCTTTTGAATTGTGCTTTCCAAATACGCTAACTGTGCAGTTCCAGTGCACTGCCTGCTGCACTGTTAGTGCACCAACTGTTGCACTGCGAGTGCACTGACTACTGCACTGTGAGTGCAATAACTGCTGCACTCGCTGGGGATAACTGGGGAGTTTTAGAAGGATAATAGGCATTCATTTCTTTCTTTTCAGATCTCTTTCTCCCTTCAGAAAGTAGGTTGTCAAAAGGATAACTGATAGTTTGTTGTTCCTTTAGTTAACGGCTACTCTTATCCGATAAATTGTGGCTTGGAAAATGAATGACTCATAGTTGTTTGTTTAGGGGATTGAGATAAGAGCTGACTGCGTAATAAAAGAACGGGAGAAAATAGAGCTTTTAACTATATTTTCTCCCGTTCTTTTGATGAATTCTTGTGATGTCGTTATTTCTTCTGTTTTTTCTTTTTCAGTCCTTTGTAAGCAATGAAGGCTATTACCAGTATGGCTAATGCCAGAATACAATATCCTATTTCATGGCTGTATTTGGTTGCCATGAGATAAACATCATTGGTTGTTTTTAGGGGAGTGGAGCGATAGATTATGTATCCAAGTATTGCCAGTATCGTGTTCCAGATTCCGGCTCCCAAAGTGGTATATAGTAGGAATGGACCCATTTTCATTCCGGCCAGTCCGGCTGGGATACTGATAAGCTGGCGTACAGCCGGTATCAATCGTCCGAAGAAGGTAGAGGCTGCACCGTGCTTACGGAAATATTCTTCGGCATGGCGTACCTTTTCTTCATCGATCAGACATATGTGTCCAAAACGGCTGTTGGCAAATTTATAGACGATAGGACGTCCAAGCCATTTTGCCAGGTAGTAATTGACCAATGCTCCCAAGTCGGCTCCTATGGTTGCAAAGACTACGACCAGGATTATGTTCATACTATCGTCTGCCATAGCTTTCCATGCAGCCGGTGGCACTACTGCTTCAGAAGGGAAAGGTATAAACGAACTTTCGATAGCCATAAAAATAGTGACTACCCAATAATTCAGGTTTTCCAGTACCCATTTGAGAAGTTCTGCTACTGATTCCATTTTTTTCTTCTACTTGGTTTTAACGATTTATTTCAGTGATTCAAAAATATCTTTCATGATTTTAGCCATTTCCTCCCGCTCTTCTCCGTTCATCATCTGCTGCAATTCTTTTAACTCATCTTGGCTGATGGGTTTCTTACAAAGCTGGTTGTACTTCATAAAATTCTCTTTATCATGCAATATCAGATAAATGGAGGTTAGTCTTTCGTTGATACCTTCGTAATCGGGAGCATCTTTTTTGACGTGTTCGAAGGCTACTCGTGCATATTCTATCTGATTGATTTCCATGCAGATGAGTCCTATTTCGTTCCAAGTCTCCGGATAGGGGGCGATTTTCAGAGCCCTGGCCCATTGCTTGATTCCCTGTTCGGGATTTCCATCTTCCATATAAATTCGGCCAGATATCAGATAGTTCTCCACATCATTCGGATCGGTTCCTATGGCTTTGCGGCTATATTGGTAAGCTTTCTCTTTTTCTCCCATTTTGAAGAGGCAGAGGGCAGCATTGGAATACAGCATGGCTAGTGGAATAGTCTTTTCCTCGTAACTGTCTATGGCAGCCTTAAGATAGTGATAGGCTTGCTCCCATTCATTTTGGCTGATATGTCCCATGGCAATGAAGGTATAGACAAAGTCGTGAGTCAGCACTTGCAGTTCTTCGGCTTTCCGGTAGCTTTCCAAGGCTTTCTTGTCGTTTCCAAGCTGGTAGAACGAATGTCCTTTGACTACGTATGCTTCGGCAAATTCGTCGTCGGATATGATGGCATAGTCGCAGGCATCGATAGCCTTGTCGTACTGTTGTTGCTCGAAATAACATCGTGCCAAGCCAAACCAATAAGGGGCAGAATAGGGATTTTTGTCTATCAGTTTATTGTAGTATACGGCTGCTTCGTCGAACTTGCGCTCTCCATACAGGCAGTCGGCCACTACAGCCAAATAGGCTTCATCTTCATCATAAAGTCCCTTTCCTATCTCTAACCATTGTGAGGCCTTCTGCGAATACCCCATGTCATTGTAGAGGTAAGCTACCTCAATAATGTTGGCCAGTTCCTCTTTGTCTTTAATGGTGTTGATCAGCTTTTCAGCTTCTTCCAGTTTGCCTTCGCCCATCAGTATGTTGGCCTTCAGTATTTTTACTTCGGAAGAAAAATCGTCGGTGATTCTTTCGACTATTTCTTTGGCCTTTCCACGACGTTGAGTGTCCAGGAACAGGTAAGCCCGCTCCACCAACAACGCAGTGTTGTTGGGGTGCAGGCTCAGTCCATATTCAGTGGTTTCCAGAGCTGTCTGAAATTTATTCCGCATGGCATACCAGTCCGCCAAGTCCGCCAGGTCGTCCGCATCCATATAGATTGGCATTCTTTCCCTTTGGGCTTTTTCGTATTGTTCTGCCAGTTCGTACAATTCTTTGTCTCTTCCAGACAGTAGGTTTTTTCTGTTCATCAATAGTAATAACTCCTTTTTGATTTATTTGTTGATTTTTCCCCAAGTATCTTTCAATCCTACAGTTCGGTTGAAGACCATCTTCTCGGGAGTAGAGTCCTTGTCTACATTGAAGTAGCCGATACGTTGGAACTGCAGATAGGTAAGAGGCTTCATGCCGGCTGCAAACTTTTCGATGTAGCAGCAGGGCAATACCTGAAGCGAGTCGGGATTGATAATTTCCTTCATGGCGGTCAGTGCATCGCAGTTTTTAGCTTCGCGAATGGCAGCCAGTTCATCGCGTGGGTTCTCCACTTTCCACAGGCGGTCGTACAGACGAACCTCTGCTTCCAGACAGTGTGCACAGCTTACCCAGTGGAGTGTACCTTTTACTTTTCGGTTGGCACCCGGCATACCGCTTTTCGAGTCAGGATCGTATTCGCAATATACCTCTACCACTTCGCCGGCTTCGTTTTTCTTGCATCCGGTACATTTTACGATATAGGCATTTTTCAGACGTACTTCCTGTCCGGGAGTCATGCGGAAATACTTTTTCGGAGCATCTTCCATGAAGTCTTCGCGTTCCATCCACAATTCGCGGCTGAATTCGATCATGTGACTGCCTTCTTCGGGATGTTCCGGATTGTTGATGGCTTCCAGCTCTTCTACCTGTCCTTCCGGATAATTGGTGATAACCAGTTTTACCGGATTCAGTACAGCCGAAATGCGGGTTGCACGGTCGTTGAGGTCTTCGCGTACGGCACTTTCCAGCAATGCAAACTCGTTGAGTGCATCGTAGGTCGTGTAGCCAATCTTGTCAATGAACTTATGGATTGATTCCGGTGAGTAGCCACGACGGCGGAAACCGCAAATGGTCGGCATACGGGGATCGTCCCAACCGTTGACAAGTCCTTCTTTTACCAAGGTCAGCAAGTTACGCTTGCTCATGAGTGTATAACTCAGGTTCAGTTTGTTGAATTCGTACTGACGGGGACGGTTGTCTTCCAGATCTTTTCCTTCCTTCAGCCAGTCCACGAACAAGTCGTACAGCGGACGGTGTACCACAAACTCCAGTGTACAGAGCGAGTGGGTCACGCCTTCGAAGAAGTCGCTTTGACCGTGGGCGAAGTCGTACATCGGATATGCTTTCCATTTTGTTCCCGTACGGTGGTGCGGATGTTTTACGACGCGGTAAATGATCGGGTCGCGGAAGTGCATATTGGGGTTAGCCATATCTATCTTGGCACGCAGCACCATGGCTCCTTCTTCTATTTCTCCATTGTTCATTTTCTGGAACAGTTCCAGATTTTCTTCAATGGGACGGTTGCGGTACGGACTTTCCACACCCGGTTGTGTAGGTGTACCTTTCTGGGCAGCAATCTCTTCGCTGGATTGTTCGTCGATGTATGCTTTTCCTTCTTTAATCAGCCGTATAGCAAAATCCCAAAGTTGCTGGAAGTAGTCGGAAGCATAATATTCGTTTCCCCACTGATATCCCAGCCACTTGATATCTTCCTTGATGGCTTCTACATATTCTACATCTTCTTTAGTCGGGTTGGTGTCGTCAAAGCGCAGGTTGCACACACCACCATGAGCAGCTGCAATACCAAAATCGAGGCAAATTGCTTTAGCGTGTCCGATGTGAAGATAGCCGTTAGGCTCTGGCGGAAAACGTGTCTGTACTCTTCCTCCGTTTTTACCTTCTTTCAAGTCGTTCTCTACTATCTGCTCAATGAAGTTCAAGCTTTTCTTTTCGCTTGTTTCTTCGCTTTTCATTTCTGCCATAATTGTATCTTTTCGTAGTTTTCACTATTTTCAACTTTGCAAAAATACGACTAATTTTTTGGTATATTGCTATTTTGCAGGAATTATATCCGTGCTTTTTTATGATTTCCTGAAGGGGGGAGCAGCATCGGTAGTCTATGAAGTGCCTGATGGTGTCGGGCTATTGTCATTTCCGGTTGTAAACGGTGGAAAAGTATCCAAGGGGGATGTAACAGAAATGTAACACTTTTGTAACAGATCTTTCAAAATGCAGTCATATCCTCTTAACATCCGCTCTGTTTCTTTGCATATCCAATGTAATAGGCTTAACTTTCGCAAGTTTTGGTTTCACCGAAACTTACAAGAGTTAAAGGGGGAGAAGAAGTGGCCGTTCTCCGGTGGAGTTTGGAAGTTAAAGGTCGGTAGAACAGGTTACGACTGATTTCCGCACTATTGGCTTTGAATATTATAAATTCTTAGCTTCCAATGGAATATTGAAACAGAAACTTAAATAAATCATCAATTATAAAAACAAAAAAGTTATGGTAAAATTTATCGAATCGGAACTCGTCTTGCTGAAAAAGGAGATAGAGGAGATGTGGAATCTGGTGTACAACCAGCTTGACAGGGCAGGAGAAGCAGTACTTACTCTTGACCGCGAACTGGCACAGCAAGTGTTGGTCCGTGAACGTCGTGTCAATGCTTTGGAATTGAAAATAGACAGCGATGTCGAAGATATCATTGCTTTGTACAATCCGGTAGCAATTGATTTGCGTTTTGTGCTGGCCATGCTTAAAATCAATACCAATCTGGAGCGGTTGGGCGATTTTGCAGAAGGTGTAGCACGTTTTGCCATTAATTGTAAGGAGCCAGCGTTGGATGCCGAACTGATCAAGAAACTTCGTTTGGAAGAAATGATCAAACAAGTACTTTCGATGCTGGAACTGGCCAAAAAAGCTCTTCAGGAAGAAAGTCAGGAGTTGGCTACCTCTGTTTTTGCTAAAGACAACCTGCTGGATGAAATCAATGCCGAGGTGACGGCAATTCTGGCCGATTATATAGTGAAGCATCCCGAAAGTGCATTGACTTGTTTGAACCTCATCAGTGTGTTCCGCAAACTGGAACGTTCGGGCGACCATATTACAAATATAGCCGAGGAAATCGTTTTCTTTATCGATGCGAAGGTATTAAAACATAGCGGACGCACGGATGAAAACTATCCCCGTTAATATAGGAAAGAAAACAGTTTTTTAGGATAATTTTAGTGTTTCAAGAAAAAAAATCTTATATTTGTTCCTTGAAAAAGGTGCGGATGTAGAAAATTGCTTTCAAATGATAACAAATCCAAAAGTTTTCTCAAAAAGATGTTATAAGACATGTTTTTTAATTTGGCTGGTATCTCGAAAAGCCGCTATATTTGCATCGTTATCCTGAAAACAATCTTTTTACCTTAAAAAAAAACTAATACCTATTGAAAACTGAAAAAGGTGGCTTTGTGAAAAGCTGCCTTTTTTGTTGCCCCTTCTTTTAGTCAGAAAAGAAAAAATGTCTATCTTCGCAAAGTATAAATCTTAATAATAATAGGTGAGTTTATCAGTTTGTAAGTTTGTGGGTTTTCGAGCTGAAACAAAATAACTTATAGACTCATAAACCTAACCCAAAAAGAATTAAATACTTAGTATATGTTTTCCGGAATCGTAGAAGAATGCGCCAAGTTGGTGGCGATGGTAAAAGAGCAGGAGAATGTGCATTTCACTTTCACATGCTCTTTTGTAAATGAGTTGAAGATTGACCAGAGTGTGTCTCACAACGGTGTATGCCTTACGGTAGTCAGCATGACCGATGATACCTATACGGTAACAGCCATGAAGGAAACGCTGGACCGCTCCAACCTCGGTTTGTTGCAGGTAGGCGATGAAGTGAATGTAGAACGCAGCATGATGATGAACGGACGTTTGGACGGACATATCGTTCAGGGCCATGTCGATCAGACTGCTACCTGCATTGATGTTAAGGATGCTGAAGGCAGTTACTATTTTACCTTCCGTTATGCCTTTGATAAGGAGATGGCGAAGCGGGGCTATATCACTGTCGACAAAGGCTCGGTGACAGTAAACGGTGTCAGTCTGACGGTGTGCAACCCTACCGACGATACCTTCCAGGTTGCCATCATTCCTTATACATTCGAACATACCAACTTCCATGCCATCCGGGTAGGAAGCGTAGTCAATTTGGAGTTCGATATTATAGGAAAGTATATCAGCCGGATGATACAGTATTGAGGCTTTACCCAGAAGGGGATTTCAAGATGAAAGCTGGTTGAGATTTACTATCAACCTGAACTTGATAGGTGAAACCTAAATTTTAATGATAGATATGTTTGCAGAGTCTGATTTTCTTCGCCTGGTCGAGGCACGGCAGAGCGACCGTGCTTACGATGTGTCGCGTCCGGTGGAGCAGGAGAAGCTGGAACGCATATTGCGGGCGGCACGTCTTTCGCCGTCGGCCTGCAATGCGCAGCCGTGGAAGTTTGTCGTCGTTACCGATCCCGAGCTGGCCGCAGCAGTCGGAAAGGCTACTGCCGGACTGGGCATGAACAAGTTTGCCCGCAACGCGCCGGTTCATATTCTGGTGGTGGAGGAATCCATGAATTTCACTTCCTTCTTAGGTGCCAGGATAAAAGATAAATATTTCCCGCTGATCGACATCGGCATTGCTGCCGCCCATATTGTACTGGCAGCCGAGAGCGAAGGACTTGGGTCGTGCATTTTAGGCTGGTTCGACGAGAAAGAGATTAAGAAGCTGATCGGTATTCCTTTAGGCAAACGGTTGCTGCTTGACATCACAATCGGATATCCCGTGAAAGAAAAACGACGGAAGTCGAGGAAACCGGCAGAAAAAGTCATCAGTTACAATCATTATTAAAATGGGTATTATAGCCCGATTATTTCCCAGTTAGAGCAACATATCTCTCTGACTGGGATTTTTTTCCTGACAGGAGAAAAAACAAGCCATACCGCATTGAGGCAGTATGGCTTGACAAACAAAACAAACAATCACACTTATCGCACTGATAAGTGCTGCCAGTTCCAGCTTCTCTAAGCCATGAACAGGCTTGCACGTCACCTCACGGTGACTTTTTTCTGTACCCCTCTGTGTTCTCTGTGGTTGAGCAACTCAAAATCCTAAAAAGCGACTTATCTCTTCAAAAGCGGCATCTTTCAGCAATACCTTCTTTTGTCCGTCCAGCAAGTAGAGCGAAGGCATGGCTTTCAGGTCGTACAGCGCACCGGTCTTCACAGTCTCACGGTCGGTGCCTACCACCCAACCTTCGGGCATATCGGGCAAGGCTTTGCGCCAGGCTTCTTCGTTGCCTTCGGTATAAATGGCCAGTACACTCATTCGTCCCGTCTTCACAGCTTCTGCCAGTGCCGTGCAGGCTGTCATCTGTCCCAATACGGCGTGGCACGACTCACATTCCGGGTCGTAGAACACCAGTAACAAGCGGTCGCCCTTCACCGGTGTAGCGGCCAGCGTACAGCGGTTGCCGTCGGGCAGGTAGTAGGTGAAGTCCGTTGCCCGGTCGCCCGGATTGTTGCGCTTCAGCAGGTTTAACCTGAAGCTGAATCTCGAAACTTGTGCCTCCCCTTTGGGGAATTCCTTGATCAGTGCTTCCAGATACATGCCCGGATTGTTCCGTTTCAGCAGGCTTAGCCTGAAGCCGAATCTCGAAATTTGTGCATCCCCTTTGGGGAATTCCTTGATCAGTGCTTCCAGATACATCCCATACAGATGTTCGTTGTAGAAAGGTGAATTCGGATTGTAGAGGTAATCATCCGCCATCTTTATCAGCACCGGGCATGCATAAGTCGAAGGAATAAACCTCCTGCACCAGTTCTCCATGCTTTCACGCATCAGTTCGTCCGGCGTCGTGCCATCTGCCAGCAGGGCGATGAAGTTCACAAAGCCCTGTTCGGTCACGTCACGGTTGTCCACCAAGGTGGTGTCAGCAAAGTCGAAACGCTCCCAGTAGTGGGTGAGGAGGTAGGACTTGCGGGCTTCGGGTTCCGTCAGGGTGGAGGGGATGGTGGGGAAGGGGAACTGTGCCTGCTGTTGTACGACGGCAGAGTCCGTATGGGTACGTTCCTTTGCCTCTGCCGTGCTTGGCTTGGCACGGCAGGAGGTAAGGAGTAATATGAGTCCAATATATATATAATATCTAATCATAATCGTAAAAACTAATTTGTCGGGAATGTATATCCATCGGGAACGTCACGAACACAGCGAACACCATGTGATGCCAACCAATCCCAATATCCAGCATCATTATAACCTCCTACCTCACAATTAACATTAGAAGTCGCAACAAATCCCAAACGAACTTTACTGTTACTGAACTGGGTACAACATAAAGAATTTAAATCAGCCACATCCAAAGATCTTCTTATCATTACAAGCTCGTTCAAATTGGGTACACGCCACTTTGCACCTCCATCGCCATCTTCATGATAATCAGTACATGGGTCTTCCTTAATTGCATTTGTAGTAGATCCCTTCCAACTGTAAGTTATGCCATTAATTTGAGGGGCGTTATAAGATCCATTTTTTATATTATTTAGAGCAATGATAATTCCGTCGCTAAAACGGTTCGCCGGGTCATCTTCATCATGTTCGTTCAACGGATCATCCGTTCTTACACGATACATGTCTGAAATCATACGATTCCTAAACTCCAATACAGTGTTTCCGTTTACAGTGTGCGATTTAAAGAAAGATTCTGGTTTCACGTCTAACTTTGTTATATTATCCTCTGTACCAGCACCTACAGCGGGCAATACTCTTACACAGCGAATAGGCATTCCCTGAGTTTTCGGTACTTTATCAGTACCAACATTTCCCCAAGCTCCCTTCTCTACCGCCCAATAGACACGCTCATTCGATTTACTGCTACTATAATACAAGGCACCATATCCGATATAATTGGATGGATAACCACTATAGGTCATCTGAGATTTGTCCCCTTGATAGAGCCTGGCATTACTGGAAATAGCCTGAGCTGCAAGTCCCATACGAAGATATTCGTTAACGGAAGCTAAATACCAACGCACTTCGTTGTCATCAATCTTACCATTTCCATTCAAATCACGGTTACGGGACATGCAGGCATTATCATAACGCTTTCTGTTATATGCATTAAGTTTGTGACTGGCATGTGTAGTGGTATTGGAAGATGTGTAACCATTCATACTTTGATTAATATAAGTAACCCATTTCCTTTTTGTATCAGAGGACCCTGCATCCAGCCATAGCAGCTGATTGGATCTTCCATTGTCAGAAGTTAAATCATCATCATCAACATTTCTGTCAGAAAATACAAGTGGTGCACTGTTCCAATCTATAGGTGTTTCATTGTATGTCTCCAGTCCAAAAGCTGCCATTACTACATCATTGCGGTCGCTATAAGGAGTTTGCATAGACAATTGGGAAATATACGAATACGCCTGGCTGTAAGAGCTGTTTCCATCGTCAGACACATCGCTACTCATGGCTATTATCATTTCACGCGGCATTTTATTAACAAAAACAGACCAAGCCGTAATACCTGCCCCAGTCAAAGGATGCTTGTAATAATAATATTCGTTGATAAAAGCGGTGAAACGTGCTTTATAGTCACCATCGACCTTGGTAATCAAAATTCCATCTTCATTAATTTCTTCAGTTGTAATATTATGAGTTCCCTTTTCTGGTTCATAGGTGTTTCCGTAAATTAACTTTACGGCTTTACCCATAGCCACAATAGCATCGTACACATCTATTAACTTTTTGCTCTCAGTTGTTTCCGTTCCTCCATAAACATCATCTGCGATGCCAGTTTCCCTACTCCATTCAGAAACTCCCGGATAAGCAGCAATTGTTATGTCTTTTTGTGGCCAAAGCTCTACCCATTTATAGTCAAAGCCTTTGGTAGGTTCAATTCCTGTACCGGCACCCTCAAGCACCTCTTTTTTGGTCAAAGCTCCATCTACTTTATTCTGTTCGTCAATATATATCTTGGTAATCATCTGCCATCTTCATCAGCACCGGGCACGCATAAGTCGAAAGAATAAACCTCTTGCACCAGTTCTCCATACTTTTCCGTGTCAGTTCGTCCGACGTCGTTCCATCTGCCAGCAGGGCGATGAAGTTCACAAAGCCCTGTTCGGTTATGTCGCGGTTGTCCACCAAGGTGGTGTCGGCAAAGTCAAACTGCTCCCAGTAATGGGTGAGGAGGTAGGACTTGCGGGTTTCGGGTTCCGTCAGGGTGGAGGGGATGGTGGGGAAGGGGAACTGTGCCTGCTGCTGTACGACGGCAGTGTCCGTATGAGTACGTTCCTTGGGTTCTGCCGTGCCCAGCTTGGAACGGCAGGAGGCGAGAAACAGCAAAAAGCCTATCAGTAATCCGTATCTATTCATAATCAGAGACAATTAATAATCAATCGAAATAACCTGCCGGGACATCGCGCACACAACGAATGCGATATTGGCTGTATATCTGATTATTATATCTTCCAGGACATGTAATCAAACTGGTTTTAACAAAGCCATAACGAACATTTGGGTTACTAAAATAGGTGCAACATGCCACACCATCATTGTAATCATCAAATATACCAGCTGCATTCATTGCCGAAAGCTCAACCAAGTTTGGAACCCGCCAGCCATAATTATAACCGCCTTCAACATAAGATTGACACGGATCTATCTTCATATAAGTAAGATTATTATAGGTATCACCTCTCTCTGTAGCGCCCTGATAACCAATTATTTCACCTAAAGTATAAGTAACATAACCATTATCGTCTTTCAAATAATCACTAGATACAAAAATGCCTTCAGAGAAGGAATTCGCCGTACCGTTTTCGTTATGCCGCTGGAGTGGCTCAAATATTGATTGACGATACAAATCATCCACCAAACGATTTTTAAACTTCAGCACGATAGGTACATTATCTGTAGCATCAATTTTTTCAAAGGTTGAAGCTGAAACAATATTTTCTAAACTACTGATATCCTGAGTCTCATTAATAGCTGGTAAAACACGCACACAACGGATGGGTAGCTTCTCTCCATAACTACTGCTAATACTACTATACGAACCTTTTTCTACTGCCCAATAACACCTTTTACCGGAAGTGCTGCTAGTAAAATAAAGCGATCCATATCCTATGTAGCTAGAAGGGTAACCATTCATAGTCATATCATTTTTGTCTCCGCTGTATAGACGTGCGGTAGATGAGATAACATTGGCTGCAATACCCATACGAATATATTCATTCAAAGAAGCGAGATGCCAACGAATTTCATTGGGATCAATCATGCCATTACCATCTAAATCACGGTTACGGGAAAGACAAGCAGAGTAAGCGCTTTGTAATTTATAGGCGTTCCCTCTGCCATCATTACCATCTAATTTATGAGTACTTATTGTTGAACCTACCGTTTTTAACCATCCGTTCTGAGTTAAATTCAAATAACTTTCCCACGAACCATAATTATCATCTGTAGTTTGATGACCTAATAAATGAATTTGATTATTCCGACCATCAGAATCATCCAATGTGACATCAGCTGGAAGAACAGGTGATCCGAATCCAAATGTCAACGGCATTTCGTTATAAGTTTCGATGCCGAAACCATTAAGATTTATTGAACGAGAATTATAAAATGTTTGCATAGAAAGTTGCGTAACATAAGAATATACTTCACTATATGAACTATTTCCATCATTTGATACATTTGTACTCATGGAAATTATCATTTCACGAGGAATTTTGTTTGTAAATACATTCCATGTAGTAACTCTCTCACCAGTTAAAGGATGTTTGTAATAGAAGTACTCATCTACAAATGCTGTGAAGCGTGCAACGTAACTGCTTCCAGATTTACTTATAGTTATTCCTTTGCCTGTAAAGAAATCCACATTCTCGGTACCACCTTCCTCAAAATTATTGGTTGACACCAATGCTCCTTTATAGATTTTCTTTACCACATTGCCCATAGCTACGATTACATCGTATGCATCCATCAAATATTTACTGTTTTCAGTTACATTTTCATTCGAAGTTCCATATACGCTTGCAGCTCCATTTTTCAAGTCACTTACATCAGCTCTACTCCACAAAGAGACACCTGGATATTCTGAGATATCAGTATCATTTTGCGGCAAAAACTCTATCCATTTATAATCGAATCCTTTAGTTCCTGCATCGTTACCATCAAGTACTTGTTTTTTGGCATTTTCAACAGATAAGTGATTGCGTTTCGCATCAGCATATATTTTATATGGCCATAGAGTACCACGTTTGTTGCGTGTAGAGTATTTTCCTTCTTCTTCTCCATTATAATCCATTGCCTCAGACTGGATAATAAGTATCAATTGGTCGGAAATGGCGTTTTCAATTTCTTCATCAGTCTGGTTGTTGTATTTTCCTATTTGTTCAGATACAGTATTGGCTATAGCTGTAAGATCATATTCCAAGAAAACCTGCTCATAATGCGCGTCTAACTCGTACGAATAATGTGTTTGACTATAATCGTAAATTTGTCCTTCGGCACCGGACTGATAATCTTCATTTTCTTTTTTAGCTTCTACAACAATTTTATCAACCCCCTTTACATTTACCGTATAGGTATAACTGGTATTCCGTTCTACAGAAAAATTTCCAGGAGTTCCAGAACTACTAAAATCTCCCAAATGGATGGTATAGCTGACATTGCCTGTATAATTATGAGTCCCCGTTTCAGAATAGGTACCGTTCAACACAATAAAAGTACTATATTGTGGTGCATTTGTCCAAATTTTCTCTTCGGGTACAGCACCTTTATCTCCCATCCAAACATCGCGGTCTTTATACTCCATGGACAGATTGTCATCCTTTGCATTTTCAACAATGTCATATATGTTTTCAGGTATATAAAAACTAAATGTATAATAGCCATCATATACAGAAGGCACATTGGTCGATGCAAAATTTATAAAATTTTCTTCCGAGGTTAAACCATTAGCGACTCTCTCAACATTACTCAACATCGTTTTTATAGGCACATTGTAAACCTGATAAGTTGTAGGAGTGAAAATGCCATTTGCATTAGATACCTTTTCAGGGATTTTAAATGTAATACAAGCCATAGCACGGCATAACGAAATAGCAGGAGAAAGCTTATTTCCATTTATATCAGTTACACCATTATCTGTTGTAAAAACGATTCCATCCTGGCATCCGGTTAACAGCATCTGTGAAGATGCTACGATTTGAAAAGGTGTCACGCCATCAACCGCTAAGTTAGTAGAAAGAGAAATGACAGCCTTCTTCATGTCCTCATATGAAGTATTCTCTATATCTAACGAAGGCGTTTGCCAATATCCCCCACCAGCATTGGCTACGACAATCAATTTGCGTATACCACTGGTCGTCTTAAACCTTGCGGTGTACAAGTGTCCGTTATCAGTAGTTGAAGTTTCAGTTAGAGTTATCTTATCACTTGCTGTATTGCCTGTGTAATTCAGACTTTCCATATAATTACCTTGGGCGTCGTATACAAAAATACGCAGACGGGTAATATCAGAAAGAGTATTGTCAGCACGAGTATTCACTACCACATCGGCATCGGCTTTATAGCCAATTTTCAGCGAAACAGTCACCGGCTTTCCTTCTACAACATCATTCGTTTTCACCAAATCATCATCTATACAGCCTGTGAAAGCAAATACCACCAACAAAACAGCTGACAATATATATTGTATTCTCTTCATTTTCAAATCCTCCTTCTGCATTAATTAAATTCTACACCCATCGATTTCTCAGCCCAAGGGATAACCAATACTTCAATTTCAGGCTCTGTATTTACACTCAACGTCACATTTATGTCAAGCTCGGTGCCACGAGGAACATCCGTAATAGATGGTTCAGCAATCTCTTTGTAAGTACTAACATCCGGCCAGTTTGCACTCATATGAAAACCACCATTCCTCGTGTATTCATATATATAACGCCACGTAGAAAGCGTTCCTTCTGCTGGAATCGTCATGTCGGATAAACCAAGTGGATTAGTTGAAGTCGTTAACTCCTTATTCTCACTCAATCTCAATAAAGGCGTTGTATTCACTAACGCATTAGATATGCTGATGTTGCTTACCGTCTGTTCGACAGTCGATGCATTATTTATCGTCAAACGTAGTTTCGCCACCACAAAGTTCAATTCCATGTATTCTTTTTGGATACGGTTACCTCCTGTCGGATTTACTGATATCCGCTTATAGGCAGTCTGAGGTATCAAAGTCGTGCTATTCATTGCATTGGCATTAGTCAAGAAATTATTATCTAATTCAATATTCTTCAGCCCATCAATTGTAACCTCACTCAAATCATTACCATCACCTAATCCGCTCTCGTTTGCAATTGCATAAAAGTCCAAATCTGTGCCTTTTACTGTCGTCAACTCACTAAAAGTAATAGTCTTATAAAATCTTCCGTCTTCGTCCTTCTCAAAATCCTTATAATACACATTGTATAAAATGTTACTGCCATTCGCCACAATCACCCGCAATGATTGCATCCGTTCATTAGGCAAAAGGGCATCACCACTTGTGGTACTGGTTGTCACTGCCCTCGTCATAAACGTCACCTGCACCGTCGCCTTCTCATTATTCTCCGCATACTCATCCTTAATGCACGACACCACCCCCACTGCCAACAATAGCAGTAAGCAGAAGATGCCGATAGAGTTGTTTCTGTTGAATAATATCTTCATAAGTCAGTCCTCCCTATTATTGCCAGTCCGGATCGATGTCTTCCACGTACCAGGCGGGCAGTTTGATGGTTATACCGATTTCGTTGAATTGTATTTCGATGGGCAAATAGGCTTCCTGCTTGGTGATGTCGATGTACTCGCGATTGCGGGTGATGAAGTCGTAGATGCTGCCGCGAAACAGCTCTGTGCCTTCGGCATCGGCAACTACCAGTTCGTGCTCGCACCAGTCGGGGTGGAGGTTACCACTGTTGTCCATGCGGAACAGGGCAAAATCGTCCGTGCGGTAACAGCCACGCTCGGCATCGTAAATCAGTTCGGGATAGCAGGTTCCCTTTTCGTCCAGATTGATTTCGTTGTTGAATGAGGTTTGTGCGTTCGAGTTTTCGATACGCACGTTGACGGGCAGTTCACCGCGTGTCTGCGGAGCGGGCAGGCCCGTTATCTCGATGTCCACATCGACGTGGGCGCTGTAGAGCGTCACCGTGTCGCGATACATCGTCAGGTTACCTTCGGGCATCACAAATTCCTGTTGCCCCAGGTAGTTGTCGTCATGGTTAATGACCGGATCGGGAACTCCCCAATACGGACTTTGAATGTAGATTTCATCAAAACTGGTCGACGACTCCAGATTAACTACTTGCGTATGGTCGTACGCATTGCCCACAGCCACTACCTTGTAGCGTCGGCCAGGGGTGAGTTTGAAGGAAGGTATGGCTGAAAAGTTTTTCAGCTGGTCTTGGTTGTATGTACCTACTCCAAGTATATGTCCGCCCTCGTCGAATACATAGAGGTCTACCTTGTCCATGTACTGATAGAGCACATCCTTGTCTCCATCTGCCAAATACTGGAAATAGATGGTTACGTTGTGGCAATCATCCAAATTATCCTTGATACAGCCGGTGGTCAGGACAGGAACCAGCAGCAACATCCATACTATGTTCTTCCAAAGTTTCATTGCAATCACTTTATAATGTTTGACCCCACGGGTCGAATAATTTTCTGATGAACACGCCTGTGTTCGGGGAGTAGCAACCGGGCGGAGGACGGGCAACCGCCCGGTTGGAGAGCTTGGTTAAATTATAGGAAAGGGGTTATTCAGCCCAGTCAGCTTCAATAGTTTTCACATCCCATTTAGCCTCTACTACAGTAACTTCTACACCAATTAAAGTATTACCGGTTTCATCACCTATAATATTACTATCCTTCAAAACAGCCTCCGTTATACGATAAATAGTACCATTTTTCAAGATAATAGAGTTACCACTTTTATCTTTATAATTGGTAATCATAGCATAACGAGGTTCTGTTACAGGTTTACCACCTTCAACACCCTCAGCTTCTGAAAAGTAAATCTTAAATTTAGGATTCAAAGCTTGTTTAGCTTCCAAAGCTTCATCAACATCATCTGTTTCAGCATTATCTGTAACTTGTTCTGCAGCTGCTATTTCTGCGGCAGTAGGTCCATAGAAATTATACGCATAAGCTTTTGCGGGAGTAGCTGTTGCCGGCCATACTTTAGAGTCATCCAAGAAATCAGTGTTATCTGTTATCGCATCCTTCAATATCGCCTCAACACCACTACCTGTTCCAGAAGCTGAGAACTGATAGTCGGTACGAGTACCTCCATCGGTCGGTTTTACATTATCCATATAAACACCTGCAATGGTCAATTTTGAATACAAACATTTATCATCTCCTGTATTGGTATGAGTTACATGTTTAATTCCAGAAACCTCCAGACGAGCAACGGGAATATCCAACTGCACAGTGGCTGTATATATTTGATATGTCTTACTTTCATCATCTGAAGTAGCTCCCGTTTGATGATCATCATCTGCATCCGGACTTTCACTTCTGTCGGTAGGCGTAAATGTTGAAGTACTTCCGTAAACTGGTATTGCAGCAGGCAACACTTGCAAACTCGGGCTTCCTGTAGCTATATTTATAGCATTATAACTGGCTACTCCACCATTCATGGAAACTGTAACAGAAGTTGGATTGCTTACATTCCAAAATGTAACCACGTGTCCTTTATTCCATTGATCGGGAGTAAGTTTAAATTCACCTCCTCCTTCATCAGCGGTTAAAGTAATAACCACCTCAGTATTGGCTTGAGGCACAACCGAGACTTTATCTGTCCCATCCTCTCCTTGTGTTGCATCAGCAATGGCACGTGTCAATTCTGATGACTCAATTTTAATAGAAACTGCACTCAAACCAGAAAGTCCATTGTCCACCTCTTCCTCATTACTACATGCCGCGAATGCCAATCCGGCCAATCCCAGCATAAAAAATTTGTTCAATTTCATACCTTCACAAATTTTGGTTAATAAAATATTTAAGTTCTCTATTTCTTCCTTTGGTTATTCGTCATTCCGCCAACATTTCCAACGACCGACGCAGCATCTGCAGGTTGCGGGTAGCTTCGTCGCTGCCAGCCTGACTAGCTTTCGCAAAGGCGGTATCGGCTTCGGATGTTTGGCCGTTCTTCTGATAGGCCACGCCCAACAGGTTGAGCAGGCCGCCGTCGGTGGCGTCTTTCAGCAGGGCGATGGCTTCGGTGTAGTGGCCGGTCTCTATCTCGGCCAAGGCGGCGTTATGGCGTGCCGCGATGTTGTCGGGATAGGTACGTACTGCCACTTGCAGGGCTTCACGATAGGCATCGGTGTTGCGGCCGTAGCTGTCGGCCACCTTCTGTATCTCGGCCACGCTGACCAAGTCGGGGCGCGCCTGAAGCATCTGGCGCGTTTCTTCCAAGGTGTAGTGGCGCACGTTGTATTCGATGCGGTATTCGTTGCGGCGCAAGGGCGGATACATTTCGTTGAGCAAGCGCTGGTAAATCTCCGCCGGTTGCAGTGCTTTCAGCCTTGCCTCGCAGGCATCCTGATTGTCGGTGCACTCATCGATGATTTTCAGCACTTCCTCCTGCTTCAGCAGGCCGGGACGTTTTTCAACCTCGGCACGCAGTCCGACCCAGTCCTCACCCTTCCAGTCGACATGCCACAGGCTTTTTTCCAGTTCGGGGTTCTGCTTCTGCACGTAGGCCACAAAAGTCTGCGCACGGCGTTTGGACAGTTCCAAATTGTAGCGAACGGTGGCTTCGGGCGAAGCATATCCGGTGACATAGATACCGGTAATCAGCAGGTCGGCATTTTCCTTGACGGCGTCGAGGGATGCCTGCACCTTGTCCAGTTCTTCGCGATTGGTTTTATAGTTGGGCAACACGTCGTGCTTTCCCTGTCGGTATTGCAGGCGTGCCATGCGAACCTCGGAACGGCGTTTCACCACTTCTTCCTTGGGTTGCAAGGGAGGTTGCATCAGATATTGCGGCTCTTCGTAGGGCAGTATTCCACCGGTAGCCAGCAGTTCGTCGCCCTCGTCGCAAGCGGCACAGCCGGTAACGTAGGCGCGCAGATCCAGACGTCCGTTCAGCATCCAGACCTTGAAAGGTACTTCGTCGGTGTAGTGCAGGGTCTGCGGCTTTCCGTTGTCGCGGCGGACGAAGGTTATGTTGTCAGCCTGTGCCTCGCCCAGTGCCAGTTGGCGTTCGATCACCTTGCTGCGCACTTTGCCGTTCACCACGATGGGTTCGAGGGGCAGTTCGTGCGTACCGTCGGCCGAGACGATGACGGGCACTAGCCGCAAGGAATGCTGGGTATTCAGCTTCATGTCGTCCAGATTGAAATCAGCAGTGACGCGAACGCTTCTATTCACTTTCTCCACACTGCGGTTTTCCACCTTCAACTGTTCCAAGTAAGCATTCTGCGCCCACACTGCAGGCGATGCGGCCAGCAGGCAGGTAAGCAATATTATAGTTTTCTTCATATCCTTTCCTCCTTATTTAATAATGTATATTAAGGAGACGGCAGCCTTGGTCACTCCGAGGTAGTTCTTCTTGCCGCTTCCCTGCCATTCGCCGCAATGCGGACATTCGTACTGGTCGTAATGCGCGCGTATATATCCCAGTCCCAACGCAGCTTCGAGGTTCCAGCGTTTGCCCAGCAACCACTGATAACCGTAAACCAGTCCGGCTCCGTAGTAGTAACCTTCGAAGCGATAGTCCTCCAAGTTCTTGAAAAGTCCGAAAGGCATCTTGATGCCGCCCCAGTTATACTGTCCTCCCAACAGGTGGGCACCCACGAAATGACCGTTGAAACGTTCGCACAGCCAATAGCGTGCTTCGGGTTGCGCCAACCAGTGTTTCCACTTCTTGTTTTCGTTCAGCGTCCAGCCATTGTAGTTGGCCGAGAGGTCCAATGTCCATTTAGGCGACAGTCCGATTTCCGTCCCCAGATTTACTGTAGCCGATGCATCGTACAGCAGATTCGTCTTTACAGCCCAGTTTTGGGCAGAAAGCGAAATGCTGACAAACAGCATACAGAACAGCAAAATTCGTTTCACTATTTTCATGTTCATAACACAATTTTTTTCCTTGTAATGGGATTGTTTGAGGGTTCTGTTACTTCATAGATAACGGGTATACTTTTCTTTTGCCTTGATGCAAAAGAAAAGATACCAAAAGAAAAAAATCAAGGGCTGAACCTCCGGGGCTACTTTGCCTTCATTTTTTGCTAAAAGGCAGAAAGTCGCTACGTTTAAATAGTCTGCCTTTTTCAACGCAAAAAGCAAAGGCACCGTTTTACGCCCCTCCGATTAGGCCCGAAGGTTGCGTACGGCATCTTTGAAACGATTGTGCCACACTTGCATTGCTCGCGAGCGACACTTGTACGGCTCACGAGCAATGCAAGTATTACTCGTGGAAGTTGCAAGTAATACTCGTGGAGTTTACTTGTAATACTCGGTGAGATTGATTGTTATATTCGCGGGAATTAAAAGCAATACTCAGCGACATTACTTGTTACGTCAGCCAACTATTAATATTGTCCGGCTAAAGTAGATAGTTACATCTGCCAAGTTAGACTTTACAAGGTGAAAGATGGATACGCGGACTACGCGGAAAAGACGAACTATACGGATAAAGAATAAAAAAGAGAAAAATGCCTTCACGCTTTCACCAAGAGAATTCCGCACTGATACACAGGTAAATATGGTGAAAGATGAAACTTCACTCCGATTCAGTGGAAGATATAAAAATCCGCGTGTGTCCGTCTTTTCCGCGTAGTCCGCGTATCCATCTTTCACCACAACCCATTCATCATAAACAATTTACGGCGAAACTTGCCGGCAAAAGTCAGTACATACCACTACAACCGGAAGGTGAAAGGTTAAAACAGTCATTTTATTTTCTCCTCCGGTAACACGTCAAATGCCTCTAACTACCGTTTAACCTTCCGACTGCATGAAACACGGTATTCTTTCCATTCAACTTTTCCACCTGCGTTTCAAGTATTCTTGCATAAATATGTTAACGACATGTGTTAAATCATAGTTTTTATTTGTTCATTTGTAAAAATAAAACAATCTTTGCATTTAATTATAAAACACATCTGTTATCTATGAAGTAACAGAACCCCCTCTACCTCCAAAATCCATAAAAAAGTCTTTCCACACCACAGCTATAGGCTGTCTTGGATTGCCGCTACAATCCAGTATGAAAACAATCTTACTCCCGAAATACCTGTGAAAGTATTTCTTTGTTCATTTGTCCGATACGTTCATCAGTGTGCTGCTTGAAGTAGGTTTCTGTAACCTTGACAGATGAATGCCCCATCGCATTACAGATAAGCTCCTGCTGATAGTTGTGATAGTTGGCTATGGTGGCCCAACTATGGCGGGCACAGTAACTGCTAAGGCTCCCTTTCACACCGGCCAATGACCCCAGACGCTTTAACCGTGCATTGAAGTTTCGTAATGCACTTTGGTACTGACGGTAAGCATCGGCGCCTGTGCCGTTGATAAAGGGGAACAGATAGGGTGAAGATTCGTCCGGCGTCTTCAGTTGTTCGATGAGGCTCATGGCACGCAGCTCTACACGTACCGTCAGCCAGCTTCCTGTCTTACGACGGCGATACATCAGGACATTATCCTGCAAATCGCACTTGCGCAAATA
>NZ_FR883157.1:54913-79114 GCF_000435115.1 Bacteroides sp. CAG:633
AAGCCACGTCGACAAAGGGGATGCCACGTAGCATGAACAACAACAGAAACAGCATCCGGGTCTTTTCAAGGCTACATTCGCGCGCAGCAGGTTCCGGTTCATTCAGTTTACGCAGATCGCTTTCACTGAGGGCACGCTTTACCGTCACCCGTGTGCCCGTGTACACCCCTTTGAATAAGCGCGGATGGAAGCTGGCCTGTCCACTATCGACAGCCCGCAGGTATGCTGCCCGCAGCATACGCATGTAGGTAGAAATAGTGTTCCACTGCAACTGGCGTCCCAGCAGATAGTTCTGGAAAGCTTTCAGCCAAAAGGGAGTTACTTCACCGAAGGTGAGCGGCTGACCGCCTGTAAAATCAAGCACACGGTGCAACGTACTGCGATAAACGTGTGCCGTCCCGATTCTTCCTTCAGCCTCCAGCTGTTGGACAATCAGGTCCATGTAAGTGGTTAAGTGTTCTTTCTTTTTCATGATTCGTTTCGAGTTTGAGATAAAAGTGTAGATTGTTTTGTGTTTTTAATTTAAGCGAAACAAAATAAGAAAAAGAAAAGGAGTTGTGCAACGCAAACTCAAAAACTAAAGAACTAAATACATACCAGCAACTGTATAGGAATAAAAAAGCTTCTTCCCAGATGCCGCATACGAGTAATGTATATCCGATTGAATTCTATACATTCCGCATCATGCGCCTCTGAAAAGAAGCTTCCTCATTCAGTCTCTACATCAGTAACTGATCTTCACTCCCGCAAAGTAGGAACGCGGCAGACCGGGACCGTAGATGTAACCCGAGTCACGCAGTTTGCCTTGGTCGAAGTCTTTCTGATAGGCGTTGAAAAGATTCTGCACGCCGGCATTTACCTGAAGGGTGATGTTGTTGTAGAGCGTGAAGTCATACGCAGCTTTCAGATTCATTTCCCAAAAGTCGGGAGTAGTTTCGGCGCGGTCTTTCTCGATGTAGCCGGCACGGTGCTCTACCAGCATGCTACCTGTATACGTACCTGACAGGGCAATGCTCAACGGCTTCACCGGACTGTAAGTCAGCGTCATATATCCATAGGTATCGGGCGTGCGGAAAATACGTTTCTCCAGAGGAACAGTCTCATCGTCGCTCCACTGGCGGGCTTCCTTGTACTCGGCTTTCTGTAAGGTAACACCTGCCTGAAGCTGAAGCACACTGAGCCAAGCCAGTTTGCCTTCGAGCGTCATGCCGTAAACGCGGGCTCCCTTTTCGTTGTAACGCTCGTTCTTCAGAATACCGTTCTCGGTACCAATCTCGCGCAAAGCAAATACGTCGGACAAGTCGGTATAGAAACCTTCGAGCAACAGGTTACCCTGCCAGGCTCCCCAGCGGTGATACATGTCGGCCGAAAGGCTGAAACTGCGCGACTTTTCTTCACGCAAGTCCTTGGCCAGCTGAATCATGGACACGTTACCACCTACATTCTCCACATGCAAATCCTCGTCGAAAGCCTGCGGAGCACGGAAACCTACGGAATAAGCGGCACGGAAGTTAATATCCTTTGTCGGGTTGTAGCGCAGATTAACGCGCGGACTGAAAATGACATGGTCTATCAGGTTGTGCTTGTCCAAACGTCCTCCCACGAGGAAGCTCCAGCGGTCGTTTTTCCACTCGTTCTGCAAGAAAGCACCGGCGATGCGTACCGTCTGGTCGATGCGGCGGTTGTAGCCCCACATGTTGTCGTGCATGGCATCCTGATTATACTCTACCCCACCCGTCAGGTCGGCAGGCAGGAAGAGACAACGGTCGAAGTGATAAACGTATTGCGAACCGACTACCCACGTCAGGTCAGTAGTAGCACCGTAAGCGTCGAGCGAATGGTCGCCACCGTAGTAGCTGTCGCGATCGATGTGCTGCACGGAGGCATAAACGTTCATGCGGTGCTTCTCGTTGGGCGAAAAGTAATCGAACTTCACACTTCCGCTGTTGATGCTGTGCTGGGTCTGCTCGGTGATGTCGGTCTCGTGAGGCGGACGGTCGAGCAAATTGCCACCACGGCGGAATTCCTGCAGATGATGGTATTCAAAGGTCAGTTTGGAGTAAGTACTCGTCTTGAGATACGAACGGAAACCAACTGTCTGGTTACGCAACTGGGGCAGCTCAGTAAAGCCGTCGCCGTCATAATCGAATCCACTGCGCTGGCGGTTCTGTCCAAAGACGTAAATACCTGCCTTATGGTCATCGGTCACCAACGAAGCGTTCATGGTCGTATTATTGTCGAACACCGAAAGGCCGCCCACGCCCATAATGGTATGGCCCAGCTGGGCAGAGTTGCGCAACGGTTCTTTGGTAATGATGTTGATGGTTCCCGCAATGGCCGATGCGCCAAACAGTGCCGAACCTCCTCCACGCATCACCTCCACTCTCTCTATCATGTTGGCCGGTATCTGTTCCAGTCCGTACACTCCTGCCAAAGCACTAAACACGGGGCGTGAGTCTATCAGAATCTGCGTATAAGGACCGTCAAGGCCATTGATGCGTACTTGCTGGAAGCCACAGTTCTGGCAGTTGTTCTCTACCCGCACACCCGGCTGGAAGTTCAGTCCCTGTGCCAGTGTGGTTGAGTTGGTCTGCTCGAACAGCTTGAAGTCCATGACATTGACCAGCGTAGGAGCCAGACGACGGGTTGTTTCGCTGCGGTTAGCGGTCACCACTACCCCGTCCAATGCCACGAGGTCTTCTTCCAGTTCGAAGTTCTCTTCCAGCGTAACGCCTTTCTTCAGCACAACGTTACGTGTCAAAGTTTTATATCCCACGGCACTGACCTGCAGTACGAACTCGCCTTCGGGCAGATTCTTCAGGAAGTAATGTCCAGTTCCGTCGGTTAGCGTACCGATAGTGGTACCTTTCAGTGAAACAGATATATAAGAAAGGTGTTCTTTGGAGTGTTTCTCAAGTACATGCCCCACAATGTTGGCATCCGATTTGTTCAAGTCTTCGGCAAAGGTTGTGGCTGGCAACAGTGCATAAAGCACCGCCACCACAAGAAAAATATACGTTTTCATGTGTCTTCTTTCTATAAATTAATAAAATGAGGAAAAGGGTAGATGTTTCCAAATAATCCATAGTGAATTCATAACACACCTACCTGTCATACAAATATAAATCGCGTCAGTCAGAAGACACAAACGGGAGGGGCACGCAGATGAAGGCCGTTTTCCTGTCGTGACAGACAAAGCCGTACCACACGGGGCACCGCCAATACGTTCAGCAAAACCAAGAAACAGGAAACGGCAGTCAGCAACGACGGAAGCGAAGAAGCGGTATAATGGCCCAGAAAAAATATCGTCTCGGCCTGATCCGGCGTATGCTGATGATTGGCTTGGAAGGGATGCGAGTGCACAATGATAACCCCGTTCACCACATGCGAGTGGTTGAACAGTGTGATTCCTCCCCAATACATCAAGAACAACAGGGGAAGAAAGAACTTCATAATGCGACGCAACTTCTCCAAAGAAGATTTATATGATTAAATTTGAAGGCGCAAAGATAAGGCTATTTATGCTAGTAAACAAACTTCAGGAATAACTATATATAGGTATTCCCAAATATTCTCCAATTCCACCCTCGTTCTCCCATGAATCTCCTATTTTTGTACCTCTACATCCTAACCACGCAATACATGAAACAAATTCCTAAAAAAAAATCGTTTCTTTGCAACCTTGTCGGGGGGACGTTCCGTCTAAACAGACAAAGAAACCAAAGAAACTAAAAACAAACGAATATGAAACGCATCCTTTTACTTCTGGGCCTGATGGCCGCCATTTGCTTGGGAATACAAGCCGGAAACCGCACCGTAACCGATAGCGTCAACGGGAAGAAACGCGTCATCGAACTAATGGACACCGTTATCAATGGACAGCTGACTATCGATACGCTGAGTATTACTACTTACGAAGGTTCCGGCACTTCCAGCGACGACGACGAAACTTACCATCACAGCAGTGGCAGTGGTCTGCAATGGGTAGGCTTCAACTTCGGCGACAAAGCACCCGAAACCGTCATTGCCATAACTGCCATCATCTTCGTGTTCGGCCTGCCGGCACTGCTCATTTTCATCATCTTCTACTTCCGCTACAAGAATCGGAAAGCCAAATACCACCTGGCCGAACAGGCACTGGCCAGCGGACAACAGCTGCCCCCCGGTTTCTTCAAAGAGGTTGAAACCCGTGACTTGCGTAGCCGCGGCATCAAAAATATCTTCCTCGGCATCGGACTGTTCATCTTCCTGTGGGCACTGACCGGCGAATTCGGATTGGGCTGCATCGGTTTGCTCATCATGTTTACAGGCTTCGGGCAGGTGGTCATCTACTATACCCAGCCCGAACGTAACAACGGCATTCCCTTCATCCGTATGAAACACGACGAAAGATATGCCCAGAAAGAAAATGATTCTGACGCCCAAAACGAAACGCAACGATGAACCAACTCAACGACTTATCGCTGATTGCGCAGGTCGTCGTGTTCCATAACAACAAAGCCTTCGACCAGTTGGTCAGGAAATACCAGTCGGCTGTCCGCCGATTCTTCCTGAACCAGACTTGCGGCGACAGCGAATTAAGTGACGACCTGGCGCAGGAAACCTTCATACGGGCCTACACCAATCTGGCATCGTTCCGCAACCTGTCCAGCTTCTCTACCTGGCTCTACCGTATTGCTTACAACCAATATTATGACTATCTTCGCAGCCGGAAAGAGACAGACGACCTGGACACCGTGCAGGTAGATGCCCAATGCAGCACCCGACAGCCGGACACAGGGCTGAAGACGGACCTGCACCGCGCACTCGCCACACTGAAAGACATAGAACGCACCTGCATCACCCTGTTCTACCTTGAGGACCAGAGCATCGAAAAGATAGCAGGAATCACCGGATGCCCCACGGGAACCGTAAAAAGCCACCTTTCGAGGGCCAAGGAAAAGATGGCTAAGTACTTAAAACAAAATGGTTATGACGGAAAATAATGATAGACTATTGGAAAGTTTCTTCGCCGAAAACCGACAGGAAATAGCCGACAACGGATTCAGCCGCCGGGTGATGCACCGCCTTCCCAACCGGAGCAATCGCCTGGCACGCCTGTGGACAGCCGGCGGATTTACGCTGGCAATAATCCTCTTTGTCTGCCTCGATGGTGTCAAGGAAGTTTTGAATGCTTTCGGAGGAATATTCGAACAGACGATACAGAACAGCAACATGCAAATCGACCCCAAATCGATGCTTGTTGCAGCCATCGTACTGCTCTATTTAGGCTACCGGAAAATAGCTTCGCTTGCATAAGTCTTCTCGGGATGACAAAAGGTTCATGTTCCTTCGTTTTGACACGTCTTCAAAACGAAGGCGGACCTAAAACCTACTCACTCAGCGAAGTATAGATACATTAAATAATCCTAATCTTTTCTGCAACTTTCACCAATATATTATATCTTTGCCTCTTCGGAAAACTAAAGAAGGACAAACAGTTTTGAGACATATTCTAATTATCATAACTCTCTGCATTGCAACAGTATGCTCATGGGCACAGATGCCGAGCGACAGCATTGTCATGAACAAGCTGAAGCAAATGGGTGCCCCATTAACCTACAACAACAAAGTGAAGCTACTGATGAACGGGCACGACAAATTCATCGACCTGTTCGATGCCATCCGTGGTGCCCGGCATCACATCCATCTGGAATACTTCAACTTCCGCAACGACTCCATCGCCAATGCCCTGTTCGACCTGCTGGCCCAGAAAGCGGCCGAAGGCGTGGAAGTGCGTGCCCTGTTCGATGCCTTTGGCAACTGGTCGAACAGCCGTCCACTGAAGAAAAAACATCTGGAAGCCATTCGCAAACGGGGCATCGAAATCGTAAAATTCGACCCCATCACCTTCCCCTGGTTTAACCATGCCGCCCACCGCGACCATCGGAAAATCGTAGTCATCGACGGAAAGATCGGCTACACGGGAGGCATGAACATAGCCGACTACTACATCAAGGGCCGACCCAAGATAGGCGAATGGCACGACATACATGCGCGCATCGACGGCGACGCCGTCCGCTACCTGCAAGGCATCTTCCTGACCATGTGGAACCGCGAAACCGGCCAACACATCGGCGGACCTGAATACTTCCCGGACACGCCCCAACTGCCGGACAGCATTGCCGAAGAAATCATGATTGTGGATCGCACACCACGCGAAACGCCGCGATCCATCAGCCGTGCTTACGCCACCTCCATACGTGCAGCCGACAGCCTGATCCGGATTGTGAATCCCTACTTTGTACCCACCAAATCCATTCGCGAGGCCCTCAAATACGCCCTGAAGAAAGGAACGCAGGTCGAGATTATGGTACCCAAGGTATCCGACGTACCGTTTACGCCCGAAGCAGCCTTCTACATCCTGCACAAGCTGATGAAGAAGGGAGCCAAAGTCTATCTGTTCAACGGCGGCTTCCATCATTCCAAGGTGATGATGGTGGACGACAGCTTTTGCACCGTAGGTACGGCCAACCTGAACAGCCGCAGCCTGCGCTACGACTACGAGACCAACGCTTTCATCTTCGACCCCGTAACGACAGCCGAACTGACCGAGATGTTCGAACATGACAAAGGACGCAGCACGCTGCTGACTCCCGAAGTATGGAAAGAACGTTCGGCATGGAAGAAGTTCGTGGGATGGTTCGGCAACCTGTTTACGCCGTTCCTCTGACCTGTTTGCACGCTGTTTGTGGGACACTTGCACGGCTCGCGAGCGACACAAGTGTCCCACAAATGGATTGCAAGTGTGGCTCACGAGCCGTGCAAGTGTCCCACAAAGCCCTTCCTGACAGCCCACTAAGTTTTTTAAAGCCGGCAGTGCCGATTTATCACCAAAAGAATTAACTTTGCAACGGTCTTATTTCCGAAGGCGTAACAGAAACGGCATGGAAGCAGCAGAAAATCAACTATTTCCATCACCAACAAGCGTCTGAGAGAAACGACCGTACTCCCTCTATCAGTAACTATATTCTTGCAATGAAACAATACTTAGACCTGCTTAACCGCATATTGACCGAAGGCGTCGAGAAAAGCGACCGTACCGGAACAGGTACCATCAGCGTGTTCGGCCATCAGATGCGTTTCAATCTGGACGACGGCTTCCCCTGCCTGACAACCAAAAAACTACACCTGAAATCCATCATCTACGAACTGCTCTGGTTTCTGCGGGGCGACACCAACGTGAAGTACCTGCAAGACCACGGCGTGCGCATCTGGAACGAATGGGCCGATGCAGACGGCGATCTGGGGCACATCTACGGCTATCAATGGCGTTCGTGGCCCGACTATCAAGGCGGCTTCATCGACCAGATCAGCGAAGCGGTAGAGACCATCAAGCACAATCCCGACTCGCGCCGCATCATCGTAAGCGCCTGGAACGTAGGTGACCTCGGCAACATGAACCTGCCTCCCTGCCACGCTTTCTTCCAGTTCTACGTGGCCAACGGCCGGCTGAGCCTGCAACTGTATCAACGCAGTGCCGACACCTTCTTGGGGGTACCGTTCAACATCGCGTCGTATGCCCTGCTGCTACAGATGATGGCACAGGTAACCGGGCTGAAAGCAGGCGACTTTATCCACACACTGGGCGATGCGCACATCTACCTGAACCATCTGGAACAGGTGAAGCTGCAACTGACGCGCGAACCGCGCCCCCTGCCGCAGATGCACATCAATCCGGATGTCAAGAGCATCTTCGACTTCCAGTACGAGGACTTCGAATTAGTGAACTACAACCCGCATCCGCACATTGCCGGAAAAGTATCTGTTTAACCCTGAAACAAACATCGGAATATGATCAGCATCATCGCCGCCGTCGATCGCCGCATGGCCATCGGCTACCAGAACAAACTGCTGTTCTGGCTGCCCAACGACCTGAAACGCTTCAAAGCCCTGACCACCGGACACACCATCGTCATGGGACGCAAAACATTTGAGTCGCTGCCCAAAGGAGCGTTGCCCAACCGGCGGAACATCGTCCTGTCGTCCAACGCCGCTACCGTATGCCCCGGTGCCGAAGTGTTCACCGGCCTGCAGGAAGCGCTGGAACATTGCGGCAGCGATGAAGACATCTACATCATCGGCGGCGAAAGCATCTATCGACAGGCACTTCCGCTGGCCGACCGCCTCTGCCTGACCGAAATAGACGACGAGGCACCACAAGCCGATGCCTATTTCCCTACCATCGATCCTGCCGTATGGACAGAAAAAAGCAGGGAGCCTCATCCTGCCGATGAGAAGCATCCCTGCCCTTATGCCTTTGCCGACTACGTGAGAAAGTAATCTGGCCGACCCTCATTTTAGCGTCTTCAGCTCTCCAAACCATCGTCCTCGTCTTCCACCACAATCGGCATCTGACGCTTGATGGCCTCGTGAAACGAGATCAACGTTTCCGTACGAGCCAGTCCCAACGGTTGCAGCTTGTCGTGAATGATGCTTAGCAAATGGTGATTGTTGCGGGCATACAGCTTGATGAACATGTCGTACTTACCTGTCGTAAAGTGGCACTCCACAATCTCAGGAATGGCTTCCAACGCCTTTGTTACGGCATCGAACGAAGCGGGGTCCTTCAGGTATATGCCAATGTAGGCACACGTTTCATACCCGATCTTTTCGGGATCGATTACAAACTCCGAGCCCTTCAATATGCCCAGATTAGTCAACTTCTGAATACGCTGATGAATGGCAGCTCCCGAAACATTACAGGCGCGTGCCACTTCCAGAAAAGGAATGCGCGCATTGTCGGCTATCAACTTTAATATTTGCTCGTCTAAAGTATCCAATTGATGATGTCCCATGTTCAATTCAAAATAATTAATAAATAAATTCTTCCCGTATTCACACACGGCTTTTCTGCAAAGTTAATCATTTTTTTCTCGATAAACATCCGATTTATAACTTTTATGACAAAGAAACGAATAAAATTGCAGATACGAAACAAAGCACGTATCTTTGTGCCAACCAATAAAAGTGAACGAATATGAGAAAAATAGGATTGCTTCTGATAAGTCTGTGCATGGCCATGACCGCATTTGCACAAAACTTCAACGATTACTTTGCCGACAAAACACTGAGGCTGGACTATATTTTCACCGGAAATGCCTCCAAACAGGAAATTTGCGTGGATGAAATCTGCTCCCTGCCCTCATGGGCTGGCCGGAAACATCATTTGGCCGAACTGCCGATAGAAGGCAACGGACAACTGGTAGTGAAAGACCTACAGAGCGGACAAATCATCTACAAGACCTCATTCTCATCACTCTTTCAGGAATGGCTCGAAACCGACGAAGCGCAACAAACGGTGAAAGGTTTCGAAAATACGTTCCTGATTCCCTATCCGCTCCGACCGGCCGAAGTAGAAATCACCCTTTTCGACATGCGCCGGAACGTACAGGCCAGCCTGAAGCACGTGATCAACCCCGAGGACATCCTGATCCACCGGAAAGGACTGTCGCACATCACTCCCCACAAATATCTGCTGCAAAGCGGCAGTGCCGAACAGTGCATCGACGTAGCCATACTGGCCGAAGGATACACTCCGGACGAAATGGAAACTTTTTATCAGGACGCAGCCATCGCCTGTGAAAGCCTGTTTGCCCACGAACCTTTTAAAAGCATGAAGTCGTGCTTCAACATCGTTGCCGTTGCCAGTCCGTCACAGGACAGCGGTGTAAGTATTCCCCGCTTAGGCGAATGGAAACACACCGCATTCAGCTCTCACTTCAGTACCTTCTATTCGGACAGATACCTGACCACCTCGCGTGTGAAATCCATTCACGACGCATTGTCCGGCATTCCCTACGAGCACATCATCATCCTGGCCAATACCGAAGAATACGGTGGCGGAGGCATCTACAACTCGTACACACTGACTACAGCCCACCATCCGCAATTCCGCCCTGTAGTCGTACACGAATTCGGCCATAGCTTTGCCGGCTTGGGCGACGAATACTTCTACGATGACGATGTCATGTCGGGCATGTATCCGCTGGACATCGAACCGTGGGAACAGAACATCACTACCCGCGTCGACTTTGCCTCCAAGTGGGAAGATATGCTGGCTCCGGGCACACCGGTTCCTACGCCGACAGAGCAAAGCGAGACTTATCCCGTAGGCGTATACGAAGGCGGAGGCTATTCTTCGAAAGGCGTTTACCGTCCGGCCGACGACTGCCGCATGCGTACCAACAGTTATCCAACTTTCTGCCGCGTATGTCAGCGTGCCATCCAACGGATGATTGATTTCTATACCAAATAATCACCTTTAACCCATATTTCTATGATTACATTCGAACGTATCACCGACTCATACTCTCCGCATTATCAATACATGGAGCAACTGCTGGTGGCGTCTTTCCCGACAGACGAATACCGCGCTTTAGAAGAAGAACGGGAATATACCGACTCAAAAGAGATCTTTTATAACAACATCATATTGAACGACGGCGCCCCCATCGGACTTATCACTTACTGGGATTTCGGACAGTTTTATTATGTGGAGCACTTTGCCATCGATCCTGCACAACGAAATGGTGGCTATGGCAAAACGGTACTAAACAAACTTTGCGAGGAACTGCACCGTCCCATCGTACTGGAGGTGGAAACACCTGTAGAAAAAATGGCCAAACGGCGCATCGGATTCTATCAAAGACAAGGATTCAACTTATGGGAAAAGGAGTACCTGCAACCTCCTTACAAAGCGGGTGACACGTACCTGCCCATGCACCTTATGGCATACGGTAATCTGGAATGTGAAAAAGCTTTTGATGAAATAAAGAATATTATCTATCGGGAAGTATACAACGTGAAATAAGAATACTTACCCCCATTTTTCTCCCTAGTTAGGAAAAAAATATTTTCCTAACTGGGGAATTTTATTTTCCTAACTGGGAAAAAATCCGGCCCCAGTTCCGAAGATTTTTCCAAGTATATTTCAAGGTGTATTGAGTCGTTAATTATTCCCTTCCTAAGCCATAAGTCAACGAGTAGATGCAGCCGCTAACTATTCACTCGACAAGCCGTCAGTTAACCACTCAGCATACCGTAAACAGCACTCTATCATCATGACGATACAGGAGGACAAACTGGTCACTTGAAAACGAGAGGATATAGCAAAAAAGAGGCCGGATCAATAAGACCCGGCCTCTCTTTTTATAATTCACCGATTAACGATTACTGACGTGGTTGTGCAGAATAGTTAATCTTCAATGCATAAGCTTTACGAAGAGCTTCCTTGATATCGGTTACGATACCCATCTTGGTATCCTGATCGACCTTCAAAGAAACGGTCATCAAAGGCTGATCAGATTCTTTCATACTGGCACGTTCACCAATAATATAATCCTGAATCTCAGAAACCTCTGCATAACTATCATTCAACTGGATACGGCTCTCATTACCTAATTTCTTACGGAACTCGGCAGTAGGCTTTCCTACATAGATGAACGTAACCAATGATTTCTTCTCCAGTTTTTCCAATTCTGTACCTTGCGGAACCTTAAACTCAACCTTTAATGTTACTTCACGCATTGTTGTTACAATCATAAAGAAGAACAACAGTGAGAAGATAAGGTCAGGCAGAGAAGAAGTGTTCAACGCAGGCATTCCGCGTTTACCAGATTTATTAAATTTTCCCATTACTTCTTTTCTCCGTACTTTTTAGGTTCTGCCTCAGAAATCATCTGAGGATAAATTTTACGAATTGCTTCTTGCTGTACTTCATCCAGATCAGCATAATTCTTACCCCATTTTTCCTGAGCTACTTCGTCACGCAATTCATTGTATGCAGCAACCAGCTCATTCTGAACAGCGATATATGCCTTGTAAGAAGTACCACGGTCACAACGCAAAGATATTACATGCTTCTCTGTTACTTGAACAGTTCCGAAGAACGGTACTTCTACCGCATATTTTTCCGGAAGCTTTTCATCATTGTTCGGATTAGCAATGAATTCCTTAGCTCTATCACGCAGTTGATCTACGTTAATATAGTCTTCACCACACATCAACTGGTCTTGTAAGTTCAAGAAGACTTGCAATACATTACGCTCCTTCAACTTGATATCATCTTTCTGTTGGTTTTCCTCGGGTGGTGGCGGCAAACGTCTTGCCAATCCACGGTCAGTATCCATAGAAGTAGTAATCAAGAAGAAGATGAGCAACAAGAAAGCCATGTCCGCCGTTGAACTGGAGTTGATTTCAGGTGTGCTTCTTTTTCCTTTTGCCATCTTATTCTTCTCCTAAATTATTTAAGTTTCTTCGAAATTCCAAAACCTACAATTAACAGGATGAGTACACCCATCATAATGTAAGTGGAATACAAGAACATATCAGTGATCTTCAACCAAAACGGTACGTTCTCTGTACCTTCATAACCCGGTATTACCAAGGGAACATCACTGCCTACCGAATAAGTCACAACCAACAGCAGAACAATCATGATAAGTCCCAACAAAGATCTAATTGCCGTTTTAGGAGAATCAACCAACTTAGATCCAAACTGGAAGATAGCACCTGCTATCGTAATGAATACAGTAACAGCGAGCAAAATATACATCCAGTAAATCAATGCATCTGTCTGTGCAGGTTCCGACATGGAAGTATCTGCGACTAACCGTTGGGATACAGGAGTTTCCCCTCCGAAGAAGAAGAGTCCCAGTATTACCACCGTAATGAGAAGCATTACCAATAATACAGAACCTGAAACTTTTTGAATTCTAATTTTCATATCGCAGATATATTATTATTTTTTGTACTTCAGGTCATATTTAATGAGCATATCCAAAAGCGTAATAGAAGAATCTTCCATTTCGCTGGTCAAAGCTTCAATCTTAGTCAGGATATAGTTGTAGAATACCTGCAGAATCAAAGCAACGATCAAACCGAAGATAGTAGTAATCAAGGCCACTTTCATACCACCTGCTACAACCGTCGGAGAGATATCACCTACTTGTTGGATCTTATCGAATGCCTGCACCATACCGATTACAGTACCCAAGAATCCCAATGACGGAGCCATCGCAATGAACAATGTGATCCAAGAGCAACCTTTTTCCAGGTAACCAGCTTGTACACCACCATAAGAAACAACAGACTTCTCAACAACATCAATACCTTGGTCAAGTCTCAGCAGACCTTGATAATAGATAGATGCGATAGGACCTCTTGTGTTACGAGCGATGTCTTTAGCAGCTTCTACATCACCTTTTTCCAAAGCAGCTTCGATAGCAGCCAAGAACTTCTTTGTGTTAATTTCAGCCAAGCTCAGATAAATGATACGTTCGATGCAGAATGCAAGACCGATAACCAATGCAATAGCAACGAAACTCATGAAGAATGCAGAACCTTCGATGAATTTTGTTTTCAATTCCTTGTGGATACCACCTTCAGTAGCTTCTACAGCTGCAGGAGCAGCGGCTTCAGCGGGAGCTGCTTCAACAGCCGGAGCAGCTTGTTCGGTTTGTTCAGCTGCAGGAGCATCTTGAGCCTGAGCAAGTTGAGTTGAGCCAAATGTTAAGACTCCCATCACAGCAACAATTGCAAATAACTTTTTCATTGTGTGTCTAAATTTTAAGATTAATTAATTAATTTATTTTATTATATTTATTTGTTTCACAATTAATCAAAATCTGCGGAGAGACGGGGATTCGAACCCCGGATACCCTTTAGGGGTATACACGCTTTCCAGGCGTGCCTCTTCAACCACTCGAGCATCTCTCCTAATCAATGCCCCTTATAAATCGGGTGCAAATTACAAAAAAAATGCGAATAATCTGCGTTTTCAGCTACAAATGTATTCTTTTTTTCGTTCTTCCGGTGCATTCTCCCCGTTTTATATTGAATAATATCTCAAAATTAATAAACTTTAAAATCTTCGGAACGTTATTTGAGCATTCCAAACACTTTTAAGGCATTTTCAGAAGTCACCAACGAAACCTCTTCCGGCGTCTTGCCGTACACTTGGGCAACTTTGGTAAGCGTATCTCTGACATAAGCACTCTCATTTCTTTTTCCCCTATTGGGAACCGGAGTAAGGTAAGGGGAATCCGTTTCCAGTACCACACGTTCCAAAGGAATCTGAGCTAACACACCAGGCAATGTCGATTTCTTAAAAGTAACCACTCCATTAATCCCCAAACAGAACCCTTGAAACTCAAGAAGGCGTTCCGCTTCTTCTTGTGTTCCCGTAAAACTATGAAAGATACCAGTCAAAGGCGTAGCTTTGTAATCTGCTAATACCTTATATATATAATCAAAAGCTTCACGACAATGAATCACGATAGGCAGGCCATATTCCAATGCCCATTCAACTTGTTGCCTGAACACAACCTCCTGTTCTTTTACGAAGGTCTTGTCCCAATAAAGATCCATACCGATCTCGCCAATTGCCACAAACGAATTAGGTTCTTTCAGATAACGGCATACAACTTCCAATTCCTGAAGATAATCATCCTTCACCGAAGTCGGATGAAGTCCCATCATCGGATAACACAAATCTTTATAAGCAGCACAAACCCGCAACAGCGGCTCAACGGTGGTACTGTCTATATTGGGCATAAAGATATGAGTTACCCCTGCCTGCCGGGCACGTTCCATTACTTCAGGCAAATCTTCCGAAAATTCTTCCAGAAACAAATGCGAATGCGAATCTACCAACTTTATCATCTTACTTACTTTATCTGCTTTTCACCGGTACGGTAATAATAGACCAGCCCATAACTTCTACACAGGTCCAATCTCCTTTCATTCGGAGTAACCGTCTCGAACTTACGTTCAACCTGATTCCAAATATCCAAAATCAGTTCATCTGCCTCGGCACGCATTGAAGAGAGTGCTTCGAGACTCCGAGCCGTAGCCTCCTGATACTCCTTCTGCCGTTCACCACTGTCCATAAAAATATCATAGTGCACCTTTACCTTGGCAATAGTCGGATTATAAATCGGCGTTCCTCCTTGAGACAGACGACGAGTTTCTCCGTCTATGATTTTTCGTCCCCATGACGCCAGTTGAGTTTCGGACGACAAATCGGGCACATTACAACTTTGTGGTTCCAAGCCATAATATTCTTTATGCGATGAACGAATTTCCGAACGTATTACCGCTAAATTCAACACCTGAATGAAATGTGAAACATACAAACGAGCCATTTTTACATTAGCCTGGTGTTTCTGACCAGCCTTTGCCTGCCTCGCAAAACATTCGGTATAGTAACGCTGTGCTGCCTCAAACTTCACAAGAAACCGCCTGGCCGCCGACAACGACTTCCAGGATATGGCCATCGCATCACCGTTGCACATATCCGCCTTCGTTATGACAGCTTTCAAAGCCCTGATTCTGGCCTGGTCAGTATTCGGTAGTCTTCGGTAAGGCATTACATCTGTTTAAACCTATCAGACTTCACGATGCATCAGTTCGTTCATCATCGTTTCCAGTTCCTGCTTGTTTTCTGCAGGAACATTCACCCGGTTCAGACTTTCCGACGCCCGCTTGCTGTACTCCACAATTCTATTTTCACACAAAGCCTTCACTCCGATCTCGTTGTACAAACGGGTTACAGCAGCAATTTTCTCCTGCGGATCGAAAGTCTCACGGGTAAACCAATCGTTCAATAAAGCTTCCTGGTCGGTATTGGCATGTTCAAAAGCCTTTATAACCAGGTAGGTTTTCTTATTACACAGGATATCACCTCCGATATTCTTTCCAAATCGAAGCGGATCGCCATAAACATCCAGCAAATCATCCTTCAGTTGGAATGCCAGTCCTAGATTTACGCCAAAATCATATAAAGCGTCCGCATCTTCCTTCGAAGCACCTCCTAAAATAGCTCCGATTTTCAAACTGGCAGCCAGCAGAACCGAAGTTTTCAAACGAATCATTTCAATATATTCATCTTCCTTCACATCCTTACGCTGTTCGAACTCCATATCCAACTGCTGTCCTTCACATATCTCCAAAGCGGTCTGACTGAACAAATCCATCACGTCCTTCAACTTTTCGGAAGCGCATTGCGCCATAAACTGATAGGCCAACACCAGCATGGCATCGCCCGAGAGAATGGCTACATTATCATTCCACACCTTATGCACGGTTGCCTTACCCCGTCGCATGTCTGCGCGATCCATCAGATCGTCATGCAACAAAGTATAGTTATGATACACCTCAATACCCGTAGCAGGTTGCAAAATCGACTTAACATCTTCCCTGTACAGATTATAAGCCATCAGCATCAAGACGGGACGGATTCTTTTTCCACCAAGCGATAAAACATAAGAAACAGGATCATACAGTCCTTTGGGAGTACGGGTAAATTGCAATCCGGCAATATGCCCCCTTACAATATCAAGTAGCTCTGAAGCCGTAAACATAGTAAATAGATCTTTTTTATCTTGAAAGAAGAGAGAACAAAAAGAGGCTGCTTAAAGCAGCCTCTTCTTTTTTTATATAAACTTTATTACTGCAATCTAAACATTACAGGCACTGTGTATTTTACACGTACGGGTTTACCACGTTGCATACCCGGTTTCCACTTCGGCATAGTACCAATCACACGGAGTGCTTCTTTGTCCAGATAGGGGTCAACACCTCTCAATACTTTTGCGTCTACAATACTACCGTCCTTGTTAACCACGAACTGTACTGTAACACGACCCTGAGTACCATTTTCCTGTGCGATAGTCGGATACTTGATGTTCTTGCTCAAGAACTGCATCAAACCAGCCATACCACCATCAGGAAATTCCGGCATCTGTTCTACAACCTCGAAGATTGTTTGTTCTTCCGGTTCTTCCTCTTCTACAGCAACAGGCACGTACTTGATTTCTACAGCCTGGCCAGTTTCCTCAGAAGAAGCAATTGTAGTTTCTTCTACATCAGCATCGTCCTCCACAATCGTCAAGGTCTCAGCAATAGACGGAGCCTCGGGAGGGGGCGGCACAACAACTTCCGGTTGTTCGGTGATAGGAATTTCAATTTCCTCTTCAAATACAACATCGGTTACAGCTTGGCTTGTATCGATCTTCACATCGCGTTTCGTCCATTCGAACGCAACGAACATAAAGGCAAGCACGATTACGTAACCGACAAGCAGCCATGTAGACTTTTTGTTCTCCAAGTCTGCCTTAGGTGTCTTTTTAATTTCCATAATCTATAATAATAATTTTAGTGTTTCTCATTTGGGGCAAATATAGCACTTTTCCTACGAATGTTCACGCTTGGCTGTGTTTTTTTACACAATAGACCTTGCATTTTTATTTTTTTAATCCTTAAAAGGGCTTTATCTGCTTTTGTGCTACAAAAGTAACGAGATATTTTAAAAATACCCGTATCTTTGGCAGGATTTTTAAACGAAATGTCGAAAAACATTCTGATTAAAGCCAAAATCGAAATACACCTTATTATATATACACTCTTATGAGAAAGATTACAATTGCCATCGACGGATTCTCTTCTTGCGGGAAAAGCACCATGGCCAAAGACCTGGCCCGTGAGATAGGTTACATTTATATCGATAGTGGAGCCATGTACCGTGCCGTGACTTTATACAGCATCGAAAACGGAATCTTCCACGGGGACGAAATCGACAAGGAAAAACTGAAAGCACAGCTTGGCGACATACATATCAGTTTCAAGCTGAACGCCGAGACCGGACGCCCCGATACCTATCTGAACGGAGTGAACGTAGAAAACAAAATCCGGACCATGGAAGTATCGGCCAAAGTAAGCCCGATCGCCACCCTTGATTTTGTTCGTGAAGCAATGGTAGCACAACAGCAGGCAATGGGAAAAGAAAAAGGAATTGTAATGGACGGACGCGACATCGGTACTACCGTATTTCCGGATGCCGAACTCAAAGTGTTTGTTACCGCTTCGCCCGAAATACGCGCTCAACGCCGCTACGATGAGTTGAAAGCCAAAGGAGAAGTTGCCAGTTTCGACGAGATACTGGAGAACGTAAAGCAAAGAGACTACATCGACCAGCACAGAGAGGTAAGCCCGCTGAAAAAGGCCGAAGACGCTTTATTGCTGGACAACAGCCACCTGTCACTGACACAGCAAAAAGAATGGCTGAAGGAACAGTTCGAACGGATTACCAAAGCTTGAACAGGCAGACAGGAGGACAAAGATATGGTGAAAGTAGAAATAGATGAAGGATCCGGATTCTGCTTCGGAGTAGTAACCGCCATCCGCAAAGCCGAAGAAGAACTGGCCAATGGAGGAACTCTTTATTGCCTGGGCGACATCGTGCACAACAGCCGCGAAGTAGAACGGCTGGAAAACATGGGACTGACAACCATCAACCACGAGGAATTCAGACAACTGAAAAATGCCAAAGTACTGCTTCGTGCCCACGGTGAGCCACCCGAGACATACGAAATAGCCAGACGCAACAATATCGAAATCATTGATGCGACTTGTCCCGTAGTCCTCCAGCTGCAGAAAAGAATCAAGCAGGAATTCATGGCAGAGGAAAGCAGTGACAAACAAATCGTCATCTACGGCAAGAACGGACATGCCGAAGTGCTTGGACTTGTTGGGCAGACCAACGGAAAAGCCATCGTCATTGAAAAACTGGAAGAGGCTCAGCGACTGGATCTCACCAAAGACATCCGGCTTTATTCGCAAACGACCAAATCGCTCGATGAATTCCGACGAATTGTAGAATATATCAAGGCACACATCTCCCCCGGTGTTTCTTTCGAATACTACGATACAATCTGCCGCCAGGTAGCCAACCGCATCCCCAACATCCGGAAATTTGCCTCTTCGCACGATCTGATATTTTTTGTCAGCGGCAAGAAAAGTTCGAACGGGAAAATGCTCTTTGCCGAATGCCAGAAAGTCAACCCAAATTCACATCTGATAGACAACGCGGCTGAGATAGACAACAATCTGCTCACAGGCGCCTCCTCCATCGGTATATGTGGAGCGACTTCTACTCCCAAATGGCTGATGGAAGAAATATCGGATGCCATAAAAGAAAGACTAACAAGCCAGAAATAGTCCTTTTCAGGAATTAGAAATTAACGTAAATTATCAGTCACGCCCTTGGGTTTTTCGTATCTTTGTGGCGAATTATTAACTTAAAAAAAGATTGTTATGGGAACAATTAAGTGCATCGGAATCTTGACTTCCGGAGGAGATGCTCCGGGAATGAACGCAGCCATCCGTGCTGTGACACGTGCAGCCATCTACAACGGACTTCAAGTAAAAGGTATATATAGAGGTTACAAAGGACTGGTAACCGGTGAGATTAAGGAATTCAGAAGCCAGAATGTCAGCAACATCATCCAGTTGGGAGGAACCATCCTGAAAACGGCACGTTGTAAGGAATTCACTACTCCCGAAGGCCGTCAGCTGGCTTACGACAACATGAAGAAAGAAGGCATCGATGCACTCGTCATCATCGGCGGTGATGGCTCGCTGACCGGTGCACGTATCTTCGCTCAGGAATTCGACGTTCCGTGTATCGGACTGCCGGGTACCATCGATAACGACCTTTATGGTACAGATACTACCATCGGATATGACACCGCCCTAAACACCATTCTGGATGCTGTCGACAAAATCCGTGATACAGCGACCTCACACGAACGTCTGTTCTTTGTTGAAGTTATGGGACGTGATGCTGGCTTCCTGGCACTGAACGGCGCTATCGCTTCAGGAGCCGAAGCTGCCATTATCCCGGAATTCAGTACGGAAGTGGACCAGTTGGAAGAATTCATCAAGAACGGTTTCCGCAAATCAAAGAACAGCAGTATCGTGCTGGTAGCCGAAAGCGAACTGACCGGAGGTGCCATGCACTATGCCGAACGTGTGAAAAACGAATACCCGCAATACGACGTACGCGTTACCATCCTCGGCCACTTGCAACGCGGTGGTAGCCCAACGGCACACGACCGTATCCTGGCCAGCCGCCTGGGTGCAGCAGCCATCGATGCCATCATGGAAGGCCAGCGGAACGTCATGATAGGTATCGAGCACGACGAAGTGGTTTATGTCCCCTTCACCAAAGCCATCAAGAACGACAAGCCTATCCAAAAGGAACTGGTGAACGTTTTACGCGAACTTTCTATCTGATACACAAGATTACCAACCGGCATAGCCGGTCTATCATATAAAAGTGCATGTGTGTCAAATGAAGGAGCCTCTTTCTTCATTTGGCACACACTTTTTTTGCCAGCTATCGACATCTTCTATGCCGCAGCTTACTTATTATAGCCACTTCTCTACTACGATTTCCGTACGGTTCCACAATTCTCCCATTTGCCAGTGGTGCAAATATTTATCTGACAAATGCTTCGGACGGCAACTTACATTCAGTGTACCAGTCCGTTGTCCGGCTTCCTCGTCCAACAGCAGACTGATAGCTGTAGCCGCTCCCTTACGGGGCGTACGGATAAACGGACGAAACAGAATATCTGTCAGCGGATCGAACCACATGTGCATCGTAATAATATCTGTCGAAACAATACCCGGATCGGCAGCATTTACCACAATGCCACGCTCCTTAACCCTGCGTGCCAAGTCGATGGTAAACAACGTCAGCGCCAATTTGGTATTACTATAGATAGGAATACGCCAGAAAGCTCCTTTCTTGCCCCGCAGGAAGAAGTCGGGAAAATCAAGTTTCCCAATGGCATACGTACACGACACCATGTTCACCACCCGGCTCCCCTCACCCATCAGCGGCAACAGCTTGCGCGTCAACAGATAAGGTCCCACGTAATTAACGCTGACCGTACGCTCCAGTCCGTCATTTGTAATGTGCAGGCCGGTTTCCATCGTTCCGGCATTGTTCATCAACAGTGAGATTCTTTCTCCTTGCTCCAGCAGGCGGTTGGCAAACGCAGCTACCGACTCCAGCGAAGCCAGGTCAATGCCCCGCACCTCAATGTCGGCATTAGCTGTTTCCTCAACCAGCATTCTGCGCCGCACTTCGGCTTTGGCCGGATTGTAGCAGGCCATCACTACCCGATAGCCCGCACGGGCTACGGCACGAGTAATCTCAGTCCCCATGCCGCCGTCGGCTCCTGTTATTACAGCCAGTTTCTTCTTATCCATACGCCTACCCCCTGCTTTCGATGCGTTCAATCTCTTTCTTCAGGCAAGGCGGCAACTCTTCCTTCAACCGTTGATGGCATGCCATGTCGATGCTGTACATACGGGCAATGCAGTAGTTGCTGTGCCGACACGAGCAGCGTGCATTCTCTTCCGCCTTCATACGATTCACAAAGCCCGGTTCGTTAAGTAGTGCGCGACCCATTTGCACAGCCTCGAAACCGCAATCCAGTACTTCGTCAATCTTCTGCCGGGCCACCAGTCCGCCTACATAGACCAACGGCATGGTGAGTGCCTTGCGGAACTTCAAGGCATCTTCCAGGAAATAAGCCTCCTTGAAAGGCACAGTAGGGATCATCCATTTGCCTACCATACGCACTCCGTACTTCAACCACCAGCAATCCATATAGTGGGTCATGGTACGGATGGGCATCTCGCCACGCATCACGTACATAGGTGCCTTGCTCACAAAGCCACCGCTCAACACCAGCGCATGGGCACCGCTTTGCTGCAACCGCTGCGCCACCTGCAACGACTCGTCCAGTTCCATACCTCCACGGAAGCCGTCGCGCATATTCATCTTCACCAATACGGCCATGTCGTTGCCGGCTGCCTTCATTACCTCGTCCATCACCATATCCATGAAACGCATGCGATTTTCCAACGAACCGCCGAATTCATCTTTGCGATGATTGGTAGAGGGTGAAAGGAACTGACTGATAAGATAGCCATGCCCGGCGTGAACCTCCACAGCATCGAAGCCCGACTCACGCGCCAGATTCACTGCATGGCCGTAAGCACGAGCCATTTCCGGAAGTTCGTCGGCACGCAGGCCACGGACAAACGTAGGCGAATAAAGGTTGAAGCCGCTACTGGCTCCTACGGGCATACAGCCACAGATGCTTTTGTGTGACATGTTGCCGCAATGTCCTAACTGGATGCTGGCCGCAGCACCTTCGGCATGAACAGCATCAGTCAGACGGCGCAAGCCAGGCACAATCTCCGGACACATCCACAACTGACGGTCGAAGGAAAGGCCGCTACGGGTAACGGCAGCATAAGCCACTGTCGTCATACCCACACCACCCGCGGCTACGGAGCGATGATAGTCGAGTAGCTGTTCCGAAGGCTTGTTGCCCGGACACATACTCTCGAAGGCCGCCGAGCGGATAGTACGGTTACGCAGCGTCAGCGGACCTATGGTTACAGGGGTAAACAGTTTTGAGTTCATTTATCTATGTTTCTTTAAGATTCAGATATAACATATTTTCCAACCGCGGGCAATACGAGCGGATGCAGACCAGAGTTAATATATAAAAGGTATCACCCTCTTCCGCCGTCCTACCGCTTCATCGCCAAACTCCTCACGATAACGTTTGTGGATGGCATCGGCACGGGGCACCAGATTGGCAAACGTCCACCAGACAAACACCCAGGCTGCCGGCGACGCGGTCAGTATGGCAAAGCCTGTCCACTCCACCAGTTCACCGAAGTAGTTGGCCGAAGTGACATAACGGTACAGACCACGGGCAGGCAGATAATGTTTCGTATCGCCCGGACGACGCAGATGACGGATGACATGATCGGAATGGAGGTTAATGCCCATGCCCACTACGAACAGCAACAATCCTGCCACGGCATGAGGTTCCAGGAAGTAATCCATCCCGCCGTCATAGAGCCCTTCCGGTGCAAAATAGAACAACCCGCCGGCCTGCATCATTCCGTTCAGCACATTGAACACAATGCCCATCACCATAATGGCCAGCGGCATGCGGCTTTTTCCTTTCATCAGGAAAGGGAAAATGAACGAACGCTGAAGGTAGTGAAGCTGAAACAACAGGAAAAACACATATACCGGCATGGAAAAGCCCACGCCACTACGCCCCCACAGCCAGAACATCACGACAAACACAGGCGCCTCCATCAGCATCCAGGCCAGCTTGTTGTTGATGGACAGTCCCCACGACGAGGTGCGGAACATACCGTAACCGGCCTTTACAAAATAGAGTGCCACAAACACAAACAGTGCCACGACACTCATCACTATCAGAAACAAGTGAAACTTTTCTACATCCATAAGTGTCTCATTTATGCGTACAAATATAGTGAAAACTAAAACAATGGAATAAGTTTTATCCGAATTAAAATAAAGAATGACTACCTTTGCACTCATGAAACAGGAAAAAGAGACAAACAGCCCCAGCCTCCACCTGCAGCGTCAGCAATTGCTGTTGCGCATGGAGTACGAATACGAGAAGGAAGAGTTCCGCCGCCAGACCGAAACCATGGGCGTGGCACGCAAGGTGAAGCGTGGCCTGTGCTGGTTTCCCGCCACGGCCGGACGCAGCTACTACAACTCGCTCAACCAGCTGGTGCTGGAAGTGACACGCACCGAAGATACCGACATCGAGCACTCGTTCGAGTACGGACGCCCCGTCTGCTTCTTCCGCCAGACAGCGGACGGCAGCCTCAACTATTACAACTTCCAGGCCACCGTCAGCTATGCCGACGACACACGCATGGTGGTCGTCATGCCCGGCGCGGGCGCCATCCTCGACGTGCAGGGAGCACAGATAGGGCGAAGATTCATCCGGCGTCTTCAGTTGTTCGATAAGGCTCATAGCACGCGGCTCTACACGTACCGTCAGCCAGCTTCCTGTCTTACGACGGCGATACATCAGGACATTATCCTGCAAATCGCACTTGCGCAAGTAGGCTATGTCGACAAAAGGGATGCCGCGCAGCATGAACAGCAGCAGGAACAGCATTCGTGTCCGCTCAAGGCTACATTCGCGCACAGCAGGTTTCGGTTCATTCAGTTTACGTAGGTCGTTTTCACTGAGGGCACGCTTTACCGTCACCCGTGTGCCCGTGTATACGCCTTTGAACAGGCGAGGACGGAAGACGGCCATTCCGGCATCGACCGCACGCAGGTATACCGCTCGAAGCATGCGCATGTAGGTGGAAACGGAGTTCCATTGCAACTGGCGTCCCAGCAGATAGTTTTGGAAAGCTTTCAGCCAAAGGGGAGTTACTTCACCGAAGGTGAGCGGCTGACCACCAGTGAAGTCGAGTATGCGATGCAGTGTACTGCGATAGACGTGT
>NZ_FR883157.1:79139-107931 GCF_000435115.1 Bacteroides sp. CAG:633
CGTGTGCCGTTCCGAGGCGTCCTTCCGCTTCCAGCTGTTGAATAATCAGGTCCATGTAAGTGGTTAAGTGTTCTTTCTTTTTCATGATTCGTTTCGAGTTTGATAAAGTGCAGATTGTTTAGTGTTTTAGTTTAAGCGAAACAAAATAAGAAAAAGAAAGGGAGAGTTGTGCAACGAAGGGGAAAAATAGAGGATTATTTCCTGATTGGGCGGAAATCTTTTATATTTGCAGGTAGTATGAAAACGAAAACGTTCTGCTTATGAAATACCCTATTGGAATACAAAGTTTCGATCGTGTCATTGAAGACGGCTATGTTTATGTGGATAAGACGGATTTAATTTACAGCCTGGTACATGAAAGTAGTATATACTTTTTGAGTCGTCCGCGCCGTTTCGGGAAGAGCCTGTTGGTATCCACACTGAAAAACTATTTTCTGGGACGGCGTGAACTGTTCCGTGGTCTGGCCATCGACGAATTGGAGACGGAGTGGGCGACATATCCTGTGTTTCATGTGGACTTCAACGGAGGGAACTTTACGGATTCCGGCGAACTGGAAAAGAAAATCAATTTTCATGTGTCGGAATGGGAAAAGCAGTATGGCATACCCGACCGCGAAGAAGAACTGGGGTACGGGTATCGCTTTATCGAAGTGCTTCGCGCCGCCCACAAGCAGACGGGACGCCGCTGCGTGGTGCTGATTGATGAGTACGACAAGCCGATATTGGACGTGCTCGATGTTGACCGCGAGTTGGAGGATCGTCACCGCAACGTGCTGAAAGGTTTCTACTCCGTATTCAAGGGAGCAGACGAGCACCTGCAGTTCGTGTTGCTGACAGGTGTGACGAAGTTCTCGCAGGTGAGTGTGTTCAGTGGCTTCAACCAGCCGAAGGATATCAGCATGGACGGGCGTTACGAGACGTTGTGCGGCATTACCCAGGAAGAGATCGACCGATACTTTCCGCAACCCATCGCCGACATGGCGGTGGACTACCGCTGCACGCCGGAGGAGATGAAACAGCGGCTGAAACAGCAGTACGACGGCTACCACTTCAGCGACCGTATGACGGACGTGTACAATCCTTTCAGCCTGCTCAACGCATTGGACAGCCGCCGCGTGAACGATTACTGGTTTCGTTCAGGTACGCCCACTTACCTCATTCGCCTGTTGAACCACTTTGATGAAAATTTGAATGAGCTGACGGGTAAATATTATCGTCCGGAAGAATTTGTTGATTATAAGGCCGATGTGGAACGTCCCTTGCCTATGATCTTCCAGAGTGGTTACTTGACCATCAAGGATTACGACATTGATTTTAATACATTTTTATTGGATTTCCCAAACAATGAAGTAAAAAACGGGTTTCTGACTATGTTGTCTGCAGCATATTTGAAGCCAGCTGAAGATACCGGAGGGTGGATCAGAGACGTTGTTATTACCATGCGTCGCGGCGAAGTAGAAAAACTGTCAGCTTTGTTTGCTTCCTTCTTGGCCAGCATCCCCTATACCATGCGCCGTAAGGAGGATGAAGTGGAACGCGAACGCTACTTCCAATATACCTTTTATCTGATACTCCGCCTGATCAGTGTCTACACTGTCTATGTGGAAAAGGTGCAGAGTCAAGGGCGTGTGGACTGTGTGCTGGAAACACCGCAGTATGTCTACATCTTCGAGTTCAAGCTGGACGGCACCGCTGCCGAAGCCTTGCAGCAGATAGAAGAAAAGGGTTACGCACGCGAGTATGCAGCCGATGTACGAAAGGTGTATAAGATTGGTGCAACCTTCTCGTCGGAAACGGGGACTATTGGCGAATGGGAGTGCAGAGAAATGAAGAATTAATCATTAATCATTAACCACTAATCATTAACCATTAACAAGGCTTCAGTTAACAAGTCTATTAGGCTGGAACTCCCTGTTTGATAAAGTGCCGCTTGAAACGGCTCGCTACAAACGCCTTGTTAACTCGTCAACTTGTTGCTTGTCAACTGCAACTTGAGCTTGCGAATTGAAAATCGACGAAGTCAAAGTTGAGATAATTGTTATAAGTCTTTCACCAGCAATTGTTGGGTGCTGTTATAGTATTCCTCTCTGGCTTTCATCAAGGCTTTCCATTCGGAACTGAATTCGTGATCCTTGTCTATCTTGAAGTTTTCTGATCCGTGGGTGTAGAGCCGGTTGAGCAAGATGTTTACGGTCAGTTGGTTGATGTCCATCGAAGGTTGGTAAGCGATGTCCTGACTTTTGGCGTCGACTACCACTTCGTGTATCAGTCCGACTTCCTGAAGTTCGTAGAGTGTTTGGTTGGCAAGCCGTATGGGGATCTGGCACTCTTCCGAAATGGCTTCTGCCGTATAGGGAGTTTCTCCTTTTTCAAACCGTTTGGTGATGTGGGACATGATGAGCATCGATACAAAGTCGCGGTAACGCCGGCTGATGCTGCGCGTGTCCTGATCGAAACTGAAATTGCGGATGTTTTGTCCGGCATACGTCAGTTCGGCACCGAACAGACAGATGGTCCACGAAATCTGGAGCCATAACAGAAACAGAGGAAGAGCGGCAAAACTTCCGTAAATGGCATTGTAGCGCGACACCCACAACTGGCTGCTGATGTACAGGAACTGGAATGCCTGATGGGCGGTACCGGCCAGAATGCCCGAAATCAGTGCATGCTTGAAGCGGACTTTGGTATTGGGCATGAAGACATAGAGGGCTGTGAACATGCCCCAAGCCAGTACGAAAGGTATCAGACGTATCAGGAACTTGCCAAGTGGCGCAAGCAGGGTGTAGTCCTCGATGTTCTTTACCATGGTACTCATGAAGATGGAAAGACCTCCTGACACGACAATCAGAATTGGCATCAGCAGGAGCATGGAGAAATAATCTGTTATCTTGCGGTACATGCTGCGTGCTTTTTTTACCTGCCAGATGCGGTTGAAGGTAATTTCCATGTTGTTGATCAGGTTCAGTACGGACCAAAGCAACATGATAAGGCCTACTCCGATGAAGACTCCGCTCTTGGTTTGCGACAGATAGGAGTCGACAAACTGGAATATGAATTCGGTAGTCCCTGTGACTCCGCCAAAACCGTTGATGATCTGGTGTTCCATCAGGTTGTCGAATCCGAATCCACGGGCAATGGCAAACAGAATGGCCAGGATGGGTACGATGGCGAGCAGGGTGCTATAAGTCAGTGCGGCTGCTTTGTTGGCCAGACGATCCTGTGCGAAGCGGGAAACGCAGAGATAGATGGTCTTGATGATGTTATAGAGAGAGAAAGTCGTTTTGGTGACTTCGTCTTCCGTAATACGCCAGATGTCGTAGGTCAGGAACTTCCAGAGTGTGGCTATACGTTTGTTCATAATCCATGGATTGAAGAAAGAAAGAGAAAAAGCAGTCGGTCTGTAAGCCGGGTTCTGTAATCTGTCCTGGCGGGCCGTGTTTCGATTCGGGCATTCGCCTTTCATCTTTCAGTCCTGTCAAGACAAATTGTCTGTCATTTATCTGAGCCGTATGTTGCCATACGAGCTTTAGCGGTCTACCCTCCGACATGGAGCGAGCAACTCTCGTGGCGCCGGTTTACATGACCTTACAACTTCCAAGACACACAGCCCTTGCGTCACCACAAGACTGGTGGGCTCTTACCCCGCCTTCTCACCCTTACCGCAATCCGAAGATTGTGGCGGTTATTTTCTTCTGCGTTACTCTACCCTCGCGGATAGCTTTCTGTTAGGAAGTGGAATGCTCTGTGTTGCCCGGACTTTCCTCATACGCACAAGGCGCAAGCGACAGACCGACCGACTGCTTCTGGCGTGCAAAGATAATGTAAACGCGTCACAGTATAAAATAAAATTATCCCTTTTTCTCCCTCTCAAAAGAAATAATTTGTAGCTTTGCTAACAGAAACACTATCAAAAAGAATTTGGCAGATGCGAAAAACTATTCATTTATTTCTCTTTTCCCTGTTTTTGACTTCATTGGTGCAGGCTTCCGGTGTCGGAAGTAACGATTTGCCGGCAGATGTGATTCGGCTGACGGATAGTTTGAAACAGGTTTATGCTCCCGACGGACGGGTAGCATTGTTCCAGACTGATTATACGGTTTCCGGCCGGAAGATGATGCTGAGGGGAGTGACTACGGCTGCAGCGGCCAAAGAGGCTTTGCTGCAAGGGCTTGGAAAGGCCGGTTACGAGGTGATGGACTGTATGAAGGTGCTTCCCGATGAGGCGGCTTTGGAAGGAAAAACGTATGGAGTAGTTAATCTGTCGGTGTGTAACTTGCATGTAAAGCCCGACTTTGCTTCGGAGATGACGACTCAGGCATTATTGGGGATGCCGGTTCGTGTGCTTCAGTTCGACGGCTGGTATCGGATACAGACTCCGGATAATTATATTGCCTGGGTGCATCGGGCAGGTGTCAGGCTGATGGACAGTGCAGAGGTGGCGAACTGGAACCGTGCGGAGAAGATTGTTGTTACGACTCATTATGGTTTTGTATATTCTGCTCCCAACCGTCGTTCGCAGACGGTATCGGATATCGTGGCAGGCAATCGTCTGAAGTGGTTGGGAAGTAAGGGGGATTTTTATAAGGTGGCTTATCCCGATGGTCGCACCGGATATGTGGAGAAGGCGGATGCATGTCCCGAAAAACAATGGCGGAAGTCTTTGAAAAAAGATCCCGGTTCTATTCTGAAGACGGCTTATACACTGATTGGGGTACCTTATCTGTGGACTGGGACTTCTTCGAAAGGAATGGACTGCAGTGGGTTGGTGCGGACGGTACTGTACATGCACGATATGATTATACCGCGTGACGCTTCACAGCAAGCTTATGTAGGCGAGCATATCGAGATTGCTTCCGATTTCAGCAATCTGCAGCCTGGCGATCTGGTGTTTTTCGGCAGTCCGGCCACTGCCGAACGGAAGGCGCGCGTGGTTCATGTGGGCATCTACATCGGGCAGGGGCGCTTTATTCACTCTCAAGGCGATGTACATGTCAGCAGTCTCGATGCTTCCGACCCGTTGTTTGATGCTTTCAATCGGGGGCGTCTGTTGTTTGCTACGCGCGTGATACCTTATATAAATAAAATGGATGAATTGAACACAACCGATACCAATCCGTATTATCGCTGGGGAGTGGACGAGTCGGACTAATTACAGAGTTATGACAAACAGAAGAGATTTCCTTAAGACTGCTGCTCTGGCAACACTGGGTGCCGGAATGATTGCCGAGGAGGCTATGGCAGATACCAAGAAAAAGAAAATACACCTATTTAATATTAATAAGCAGGGGGCGGCTCCTAAAATGAAAATGCGTTTCTTCCCCTACGAACTGCAATTGCGTCATGTTTTTACGGTAGCTACTTATTCGCGTACGACTACTCCCGATGTGCAGGTCGAGATTGAGTACGATGGCATAATAGGTTATGGTGAGGCTTCCATGCCGCCTTATCTGGGACAGACAGTAAAAAGCGTATTGGCTTTCTTGCAGAAGGTGGACTTGGGGCAGTTCAGCGATCCTTTCCAACTGGAGGATATTCTGGCGTATGTAGATAGTCTTTCGCCGGGAGATACGGCAGCAAAAGCTGCAGTAGACATTGCCTTGCACGACCTGGTAGGTAAGCTGTTGCAGGCTCCCTGGTACAGAATATGGGGATTGGATAAGGAAAAAGCTCCTTCGACAACGTTTACCATAGGTATTGATACGGCTGACGTGGTCCGCAAAAAGACCGAAGAGTGTGCCGAGCTTTATAATATCTTGAAGGTGAAGCTGGGACGTGACAACGATAAGGAAATGATAAAGACCATTCGTTCGGTCACTGATTTGCCGATAGCGGTTGATGCTAATCAGGGCTGGAAGGACAGGCAGCATGCGTTGGACATGATTCACTGGCTGAAGGAACAGGGAATTGTGATGGTCGAACAACCGATGCCTAAAGAGCAGTTGGATGATATTGCCTGGGTAACCCAGCAGAGTCCTTTGCCTGTATTTGCTGACGAATCGGTGCAACGTCTGAAGGATGTGCCGTCTTTGAAAGGGGCTTTTACGGGTATCAATATCAAACTGATGAAATGTACCGGTATGCGTGAGGCGTGGAAGATGCTGACATTGGCGCGTGCACTGGATATGAAGGTAATGGTGGGTTGTATGACGGAGACTTCGTGCGCTTGTTCGGCGGCTGCCCAGCTTTCTCCGGCTGTTGACTTTGCCGACCTTGACGGAAACTTGCTTATCAGTAACGACCGTTTCAAGGGAATGGAGGTTGTGGGTGGAAAAATAACCCTTTCGGATTTGCCGGGAATAGGAGTAGTAAAGCTTTAAAGTGCTGTCATGTCCTATCTGTCAGTCTTTTAACATGTCAGAATAGTAGATAAATGCAAAATTGTCAGCTTCCGTCGTTAACCGCTGTTAAGCTCAAAAACCTCTCTGTTAAAAGAGAACAAAAAAAGGTGACAAGTGGAATAACTGAACGTTTTTTGTCGTTATTTTAACGTCGTAATGTTAAACGAAACTCGAATATTAACACTTTAAACAGTAAAAAAGGATATGAAACAGACAACAAAAAACATCTTGGGAGTTGCGGCAATCGTACTCTTGAGTTCAGGTGTTGCAGGTATCACTACCTATAAATTAATGCAAAAGGCAGAATATGCCAATCAGTCATTCGATCAGATGTTTGAGCCCAATCCGGGTATAAATCTGGCTGCATTCAGTGGAGCTGCCGCTCAGCCGGTGGATCTGACACAAGCTGCTGAAAATTCCGTTCACGGTGTTGTACATATCCGTTCTACACAATCGTCCAAAGTGCAGGAAGTGGAAGTAAGAGATCCTTTTTATGATTTCTTTGGTGATTTCTTTGGCGGGCGTGGTGGTACGCAAAAACGTCAGATACAGACTCCCGAACGTACAGGCTTCGGCTCGGGTGTCATCATTTCGAAGGACGGATATATCGTGACCAACAATCACGTGATTGACGGTGCTGATGAAATCAGTGTTACGTTGAATGATAACCGTCAGTTTAAGGGTCGTATTATCGGTACAGATGAAGAAACCGATTTAGCCTTGATAAAGATAGAAGGAGATGATTTCCCGACTATTCCGGTCGGCGATTCTGATGCCTTGAAAGTGGGTGAATGGGTATTGGCTGTAGGTAATCCGTTCAACTTGACTTCTACGGTTACGGCCGGTATCGTCAGCGCTAAAGCCCGTTCATTGGGTATGGGACAGATGACTGGCAAACAAGGTATCGAATCATATATTCAGACAGATGCAGCTATTAATCAGGGAAACAGTGGTGGTGCATTAGTTAACGCCCGTGGCGAGTTGGTTGGTATCAATGCGGCTTTGTTCTCTCCGACAGGTTCGAATACCGGTTATGGATTTGCCATTCCGACCAGTATTATGAAGAAGGTTGTAGCTGATTTGAAGCAATATGGATCAGTTCAGCGTGCTAAGCTGGGTGTCAGTGTGACGGAATTGGCTGAAGAACCGGGTGATACTCAGGTTTCGGATCAGAAAAACGGAAAGAAACTGAGTGAGATTAAAAAAGAGGCCAGAGATAAGTTTGGAGTTATAGACGGACTTTGGGTAAGAGAAATTGTAGAGGGTAGTTCTGCTGCCGGTGCCGATATTAAGGTAGATGATGTGATTGTAGGTATGGACGGAAAAGAAATCCATAAGTTTGCCGACCTGCAGGAAGCTCTTGCTAAATATCGTCCGGGCGACAAGGTGAAAGTGAAACTGATTCGTGACAAGAAAGAAAAGACTGTAGAAGTAACTTTGAAGAACGAACAGGGCACTACCAAGATTATAAAGAATGCCGATATGGACATTCTGGGTGCAGCCTTCCGTCCTGTAAGTGCAGAGGTGAAGAGACAACTGAACTTGGGTTACGGATTGGAAGTGACAGGTGTCAGCAGCGGTAAGATGAGTGATGCCGGAATCCGTAAGGGATTCATTATCCTGAAAGCTAACGGTGTGCAGATGAAGACGGTTGACGATTTGGAAAATGTGATGAAGGAAGCTTCCAGAACTCCTGAGCAGGTATTGTTCATTACTGGTATGTTCCCGTCGGGCAAACGTGCAAGCTATGCTGTAGACTTGTCCCAGGAATAACACCCGCTATAGGCCGGAACGGGGATAAAATGCCGGACTTTTGAGAAATGGTATTTTTAACCGTTCTGCCGTAAAGAAAAAGGTAATAAGGTAAGAAGATTGTAATAATCGCAAACAAAAAAGAAAAAAGAGGATGCCGATATGATATTTATCGGTGTCCTTTTTGTTATGTATTTGTTGAATTCAGGCAAAAAAGTTGGGATAAGTTTTTGAACATCAAAAGAAAAAGTCGTAACTTTGTAGCCCAAATACGTATTTATAGGATGAGACAATTAAAAATCACTAAAAGTATCACTAACAGAGAGAGCGCCTCTCTTGACAAGTACTTACAGGAAATTGGCCGTGAGGACCTTATTACTGTCGAAGAGGAGGTAGAGCTCGCTCAGCGCATCCGTAAGGGTGACCGTGTTGCATTGGAGAAGTTGACACGTGCCAATCTGCGTTTCGTTGTATCTGTAGCCAAGCAGTATCAGAATCAAGGTTTGAGTTTGCCCGACTTGATTAATGAGGGTAATCTGGGTCTGATAAAGGCAGCCGAAAAGTTTGATGAAACACGTGGTTTCAAGTTTATCAGTTATGCAGTATGGTGGATACGTCAGTCCATTTTGCAGGCTTTGGCCGAGCAGTCGCGTATCGTACGTCTGCCGTTGAATCAGGTGGGTTCGCTGAATAAGATCAGCAAAGCCTTCTCGAAGTTTGAGCAGGAAAACGAACGTCGTCCGTCGCCCGAAGAATTGGCAGATGAGCTGGAAATCCCGGTAGACAAAATCTCGGATACGCTGAAGGTGTCGGGACGTCATATCTCGGTAGACGCGCCTTTTGTGGAAGGAGAAGATAACAGTCTGCTTGATGTGCTGGTCAACGACGACTCTCCTATGGCCGACCGCTCGTTGGTGAACGAGTCTCTTGCGAGGGAAATTGATAGAGCTCTTTCTACGTTAACCGAGCGCGAAAAGGAAATCATTCAGATGTTCTTTGGCATCGGACAACAGGAAATGACACTGGAGGAAATCGGCGACAAATTTGGCCTCACTCGTGAGCGTGTTCGTCAGATTAAGGAAAAAGCAATTAGAAGATTAAGACAAAGTAATCGTAGTAAATTGCTCAAGTCTTATTTGGGATAAATAAGAAATATCAGTTTCCGACAAATAAAGAAGGTATTAAAAACCGGTATGCCTTGCGTCAGGCAGCCGGTTTTTTTATATCTTTGCGGCAGATGCAGTTGAATGTGAAACATTTGGCTTGTACAGATTTTAGTATTAACAAACTATATAATTAAAGAAACCTATGAAATATCTTCGTATTTTATTGGCTGTAACACTGGTGTTTACGCTGTGCTCGGCGTTTTCTATGAAGAAAGAGAAAGAAAAACAAGTTTATGCTTTTGGTGTGGCGGCTTCGTTCAATGACACGATTGTGTATTATACGGAAATTCAAATGCTCGACAGTGTAGTTTTGGATAAGCGGGGCTTTTTACCACAACGTGAACTCTATTCTTATCAGCTGAAGAATTATCTGGAATATGAGTTGGCGAAACCGGATTATACGTGTATGATTTATTTTTCTGAAAACAAAAATAAACTTCAGAAAGAAGCCAGTAAGGTAAAAGGAAAATATGTGAAAGGAAATCTGAAATTGCAATCCATTGCTCCTTCTGATTTTTCATTTAAGAAACCGGAAGAATAATAATCTGTAGTTTAAACTGAAATCGACATGATAAAGAATTGGCTTATATTACCTTTCTTGCTATTGATGTTTTTGGTAACGTCGTGCCAGGAAGAACCTATTTCTGTTCAATATGGTGATACTAATAACACAGGATCAAATTCGTATAAAAGAACGGTTTTGGTGTATATTGCAGGTGATAACAGCTTGTCTTCGTTTGCTTTTAAGGATCTGGCGGAGATGAAGCAGGGAATGCAGGAGGCGGATGCTACAGCTTTACATCTGCTGGTATATCTGGATACGGGTGATTCTCCACGTCTTGTGGAACTGAAAAAGTCGGGTGATACGGTTGTGGAGGAAGTTGTACGTGAGTATGAGGACCGTAATTCGTGTGGCTTGGAGGAAACCCGTGAAGTGTTTGATGCCGTATTTTCCAACCCGAATTTTGAAGCAGAAAGTTACGGACTGATATACTGGTCTCATGCCGATGGCTGGATTCCTTATGGAGAAGCTTCGACACGTTGGGTAGGGCAGGATAAAACGGATGGCGATCACCGGATGAATATCTCGGAGCTGGTTTCTTTATTGAAAACGACGCCGCATTTTAGTTTTATCATGTTCGATGCATGCTTTATGTCGTCTGTCGAAGTAGCTTACGAATTGCGTAATTTTACTGATTATTACATCGGTTCTCCCACTGAAAACCCGGGACCGGGTGCTCCTTATGATAAACTGGTGCCGCTGATGGCGGAGGATAATGCTGCTGTTCGGATGGCTCAAGTGTATTTTGCATCCTACGAAGCGATTTATAATGGTGGAATCGGCATTTCCAACAATAATTGGACCGGTGGTACTTCCATTTGTGTGATGCGTACGAGTGCTTTGCAGGAATTGGCTTCGATAACGGCCCAATTGCTTCCGCAGGAAGATGTTGATAATGCTGAGCTGATGGAGAAAGTGTTTGATTACGATCATGACGGATGGGGACGAGATTACGTGGGATATTTCGACCTGAAACAGATGATGCAGGAGATTCTGGACGAAGATTCATTTGCAACTTGGGAACAGGCTTTTGATGATGCCATTGCTTATTGGAATACGACTGCAAAGAATTACTCGCAGGTAGTAGGTATGTTCTCGATGGAGGGTGCTAATGGTATTACCCAGTATATTCCCGGCAATAATGCTTCCAGAGCTACAGCTTACCGTTCGATGTCCTGGTATCAGGATGCAGGTTTGTCAGCTTTAGGTTGGTAATAGATAAAAGCTGATCCCGTTTCATTCCTTTAAAAAAAGATGAATGGGAAGGTGGCATGTATATGAGACAGATAGCTTATCTGCATCGTATACATGTCATTTTTATTATAAGCATGTTTTTTTCTTAGTTGTTTCTTTGTACTTGTTTTTGTTTAAAGTAACTATTTCTATTCCTATTTATAATTATACTTTTCTTGCATTATATTAATCGATTAATATTATTTTCCATTGGAAATTATGTATAATTGGAAAATAAATATTTTCTTTGCAGCATAAACTAAAATATGTGCGAACTTAAAATGAATAGTTGAATGATGAAATACATGATTATTGGAGGCGTTGCAGGTGGGGCAACAGCAGCAGCGCGATTGAGAAGAGTAGATGAAAAGGCAGAAATTGTTTTGCTGGAAAAAGGCAAGTACATTTCTTATGCCAATTGTGGTCTTCCTTATTATATAGGTGGCGTGATTGCCGAACGTGAAAAACTGTTGGTACAGACACCTGAGTCGTTTGGTAAACGTTTTCGTATAGCTGTGCGGGTTGAGAATGAGGCGATATCTATACAGCCTGATATAAAGAAAGTAACTATTCGAAAGGCGGATGGCAGTACGTATGAAGAGAGTTACGACAAGTTGCTCCTGTCTCCGGGGGCTACACCCGTAAGGCCGCCTTTGGAGGGAATAGATTTGGAAGGCATTTTCACTTTGCGCAATGTAGAAGACACGGATCGTATAAAATCATACATCAGTTCGAAATGCGTAAAGCGCGCTGTAGTAGTCGGGGCTGGTTTCATTGGCTTGGAGATGGCTGAGAATTTGCATCATGCCGGTGTTCATGTGTCTGTAGTAGAGATGGGGAATCAGGTGATGGCACCTATCGACTTCTCGATGGCAGCTCCTGTGCATCAGCATCTGATTCAAAAAGGAGTGGCACTTTATCTGGAAGAGGGTGTAACTCGGTTCGAACGCACGGATAAAGGGATTAACGTCTTTCTGAAAAGTGGTAAAACGATTCCTGCTGATATGGTGTTGCTGTCTATCGGAGTGCGTCCCGCTACGGACTTGGCCAAGCAAGCCGGATTAAGATTGGGGGAAACTGGTGGTATCTGGGTGGACGAGCATCTGGAGACATCTATTAAAGACATTTATGCAGTAGGCGATGCCATCGAATATCCGCATCCGTTGACAGGCAAGCCTTGGCTGAATTATTTGGCTAATCCGGCTAACAGACAAGGACGTATTGTTGCAGACAACATGGCATTGGGGAACGTGGTGGCATACGAAGGAGCTATTGGTACTTCGATTGCTAAAGTATTTGATATGACAGTCGCTTCGACAGGACTGGCTGCCAAGCGATTGAAACAATGGGGAATGGACTATTACAGTTCTGTGACTCATTCGGCTTCACATGCGGGTTATTATCCGGATGCCCTTCCGCTGACCTTGAAGTTGACATTCCATCCTAAAACGGGAAAATTGTATGGTGCCCAATGTATAGGTTACGAAGGAGTAGACAAGCGTATTGACCAGATTGCCGGACTGATTAAGCGCGGTGGTACAGTGTACGACCTGATGGAGACGGAACATACCTATGCTCCTCCTTTCTCGTCGGCTAAAGATCCTATAGCTATTGCCGGATACGTAGCCTCTAATATTATTAGCGGAGCTATGCCTGCAATAACCTGGCGTGAACTGTTGGCAGAAAAAGAAAATGTAATGTTGATTGATACCCGTACTCCAGAGGAATACTCGTTTGGTTCTATTCCGGGAGCAGTCAATATTCCGCTTGATGAGTTGCGTAACCATTTGTCGGAGATTCCTTCGGATAAGTCGGTAGTGTTGTTCTGTGCTGTTGGTCTGCGTGGTTATTTGGCACAACGCATTTTGATAGGGAACGGTTATAGACAGGTACGTAACCTGATCGGCGGTTACAAAACCTATTCGGCTGCTGTAGCTCCTGTGCCGGTTCCGGTTGCGGACGAAACTGTATGTTGTAAATCTGAAGCAGTTTCAGACGAAGTATCATCCTGCGCTTGTGAATCACCGGTGGTGAAGATTAATGCGTGTGGCTTGCAATGTCCGGGACCTATTATGAAGGTGAAACAAGCAATGGATCATGCCGAGCCAGGGCAACAGATAGAAGTGGTTGCGACTGATGCAGGTTTTGCACGCGACGCATCGGCCTGGTGCGATACAACCGGCAATAAGCTGATCCGAAAAAGTGAGTCGAAAGGACGTTATACGGTAGTAATAGAGAAAGGAAATAGTTGCTCGACGGCAACGCCTGTTCCTGCTGGACGTGGAAAGACATTGATTTTGTTTAGTGATGACTTGGACAAAGCGTTAGCCACTTTTGTACTGGCCAATGGAGCTGCTGCTACAGGACAGAAGGTATCCATCTTCTTTACTTTCTGGGGCTTGAATGTGCTGAAGAAAGTACAAAAGCCTAAGGTGGAGAAAGACATCTTTGGCCGAATGTTCGGTATGATGCTTCCGTCCAGTTCGTTGAAACTGAAACTTTCGCAGATGAATATGTTCGGTTTGGGAAGCCGCATGATGCGTTTTCTGATGAAGCGTAAGGGAGTTGATTCGTTAGAATCGTTGCGTGCCCAGGCATTGGAACAGGGAGTGGAGTTTATAGCATGTCAGATGTCGATGGATATGATGGGAATTAGTCGGGAAGAGTTGCTCGATGAAGTGACAATAGGTGGTGTAGCCACTTATATGGAACGTGCAGACAAGGCTAATGTAAATCTGTTCATCTAATAAAACGTCGGCTATATGGAAACTTTGTGTAAGATCCGTGATATATACAGGGCTATTGCAGAATTTGAGGGACAGTTCGTACAAATGTACGATCTGTCTCTGAATGAAGGCATGCTGTTGTGCACGTTGCTTGACCGTACTCAGTTGACTGCAAGCGAAATTGCTGAGGCGTTGGGATTATCTGCTTCGAATGCTTCGAAAGTGATTCGCTCGGTAGAAAGCAAGAAGCTGATTACTCGTGTAGTGGGTAAAAAAGACAAGCGCCAGATGCTTTTTGCTCTGACGCTTGAAGGTAAAAACCGTATTTTAAATATCAAAGGAGCTACATGGAAACTCCCTGACCTGTTGCTGCAAGCTATTGGTGAACAGCCTTAGAATTCGGTCAGGTCTATTTCTGTTACTCCTGTCAGTTTAGGAAGTGTGACTTCTTCTGCTCCCCACATTTCCAGTGTCACTGTTTTTTCTCCGTCCTTTTCATACTCATGTTGGGCGGCAGTGCTGTATATTTCTGTCTTTCCGTCTCCCCAGTCTATGTTTCCTGTGATATTGACTCCAGAGAATGTAGGCGGGGTGAAGGTTAGACTATTGTGTGTAATTCTCAGCATTCCATAGCTGAATTGGCTCATGTCGTCATTGTCAGAGTTGAGTGATACTAATTCGGGTGCATCGAAAATAGTGATTCCTTTGGCAGTCATGGCTGCACGGAAGATGTATTTGACGCCTTGGGCTATACCGTATTTAGGTAGAGGGCAGGTATAGTCTTTACCATCTATTTTGAAGGTGACATTCACATCTGAACCGGATGAAGTGAAAGGTATGCAGAACATGTCGGGCATATCTTCCTTCCATCCTTCGGCAGACAGGGTATTATTACAAGTGATTGAGAATTTTTCCTGTGTGCTTCCTTTGATTTCTCCAGAAGCAATATTCAGAGTTCCTTGGGTATAGAAATTTTTTCCTTCAATGGTGATTTGTTCCAGCTTTCCCTCACCGTCGTAGTTTTCTTTTTTAATGTTGAAAGCCAATATGGGAAGAGCATGCTTTAGGGTCAGTTTCACAGAAGGTTTTTCGTAAGTAGCCTGAACTGTCGTGCCGGTATACAGGTAGTCTGTCTGGCTATTGATCTCGATGGCTATAGCATCCGGAGTTCCTATATTGGCGCTATAAGGATAGAACGCACGAAGATATTTTTTCTGTCCACTGGTCAGTTCCAGAGCAGGGTTGCTTTTCCAGGAACCGCTTTGTCTGGTGGCTTGGTAAGTGGGAACTTCTTGCCCGGAAGTGATTGAACTGCTTTCGAGAACGAATACGTTCATTGTTTCTCCGTCCTTTTCAATATCAGTAGTAACGTTTGTCAATGCACGCGTCTGCACTTCGGTCGTAAAGGTTACTTCTACTTTTTCGCCTCCGCCCAATTCTTCCTGGTCGTCTTTACAGGCAACAGCGGATAAACCGATGAGGGAGAATAATATATATTTCTGTATGGTTTTCATATGAAGTTCTGATTTTTAGTAAGAAAAATGCTTATTACTTGTTTCCAATGGTGAAATTCAATGTTTTACTGTCTTCTTCGCCAGTTAATACAATGGTGTAGGTGCCGGCTTCCAGTTCATTGGTATCTATTTTGATTTCTCCGGAAGCGTCGGTTGTACCTTCTTTTATTACTTTATTATCATTTGAAGTCAACTTATAGGCGATATCGACTGCGGTGTTCAGCGTAATGATTTTACTTGTCTTGTTGTAAGTGAAAGAAGTGGCTTCTTCTACACTTGCTATTTCCTCACGGACAAGAATTTCTCCAGGGATACTTTCATCGTAGGCAGGTATTACTTGCCATTCGGTACCTTTACTTCCCTTAAAACGCATTTTGATTCGGTCACCACCTTTGATGGGTTGTGTAATCGTACAAGGAATAGTACCGCTGACACCTCTGAATGGATCGAGAGGTGGTGTTTGGACTATTTCACTAATGTCTTCTTTTACTTGCCCATTTTTATCAAATAGGGTAGCTCTTATTTCACCGTTGAAAGTGCTTAAACCAAAATTAAAGACGTGTTCAACATAGACCGTAAATTCTTTGCCTGTTTGGATGTTCTTTTCGTTGGTATAGAGTCCTTTGCCTCCTTCGGTGCTTTGAGCAATGGCCAGTATGTCTGCATATTCCGAACTGGATTCTGCTTTCTTCAGTCCGAACACGGCATCTTGTCCTACGGTAAATCCGCCGGTATTTCCACCGATACCCTGATCATTAGGATTCAGGCCAGACAGCAGATAATAACCGTTGGAATATCCTCCCCATCCCCAGTTTACGCTAAAGTAATTGTTGCTGGTATATCCGTCCAATACGAATTGGTGGCCTTCATTTCGTTTATTGGATCCTCCGTACAGAACGGGACGATGAGCTTCAAGCTCTTCTTTCACCATTTTATGCCATTCGCTGTCCGAGTACCAGCTACGATAAAGAATTCGGGCGCCTTTGTCATATTTCATATGGTTAATCATACCTGTTATCGCATTTTGGGTTGTGGCGCCTGTACCTCCTGTTGAGGCTACGTTATAAGTCGCTTTCGACATTACTCCACAGTCGTACATCAAAGTGGCGACTTCCTGCTCCGATTCGGCAGATGTGGATTTGTCATATACTAAAGGCATGTTATTCCAGTTGTAGGCATGTCCTAATGTGTGGGAAGGGACTGTTTGGGTACTACCGTTGGCAGCTTTATATGTATAACTTTCCAGTGTGCCTTCTCCGCAGTCCGGCCATTCGTGATATTTCATAATAATAGCTATGGCTGTGGCTACACATCCTGTGACAGTTCGTTCGCCGCTCAGCATGGGACATTTATCATTGTATGGAGCATCCTGGTTCCACTTGGCGGTTTCCAGTTCTACTTCTATGTCGCCCACAACATCACTTGCATTCTTCCACGCTTGCTCCGTTGTGACAGAGGCAGTAAAATGATTGTTTCTAGCTTCATTGATCTGATCTTTCAGTCCCAACAGCCAGTTTTTCAGGTTGGCTGGCATATTTTCGGTCTTGAATGAGTTTTCGAATGAATAGCCCAATACAGGCATGGCTACATCATCACCGGCAACGATAATGAATCCTTTTGAATCGGTACGGTTGAATACATAAAAAGCCGGTTCTGTAGCCGAAGTTCGGGTTGATGGATCTTCCCCGTCCCATACCAGTTGTAGTTGGGGTGATGCGCTACGAGTCTGGGTACTTGCCCGAAAGAAGTTCGCGGCTAACGACTGTGCCTGTTCTACGGTCACGTTGTCTGCTAAAAGAAGACCGGAGAAGAAGCAACACAAGATAAATAAAATGTTCCTCATAAACAGATTCCTTTTTTAGTGAATGATTCTCCTATAAATAAAGCGCGCTAAAATAATATTTTTTATGATATTTACCTATATTTATGCAATAAATAATCATCGCGTTATGTAATTTGCCTAAGATTGCTTTATTTTGCACTTACTTAACATTAGCTAATCTTATAGCCACTATGCAAAAAATGTTGTCTTTGCCGCCCAATTTGGTTTCGGCTTTTTATGAATTAGAGAAGGTTGACCCTAAGGAATGGTTCTGTACATCAGATCCTGTCGGTGTGAAATTAGGGTCGGGAGGTGGAACTGCCTGGTTACTCAGAGAGTGGGCTCGGTGCCGTCAGAATGCCGACAAAACTGAAAAACGTATTTTACTTCATGCCGGCGGGCAAAGCCGGCGGCTACCGTCGTATGCTCCTTCCGGCAAAATACTTACTCCTATTCCGGTATTCCGTTGGGCACGGGGACAACGGCTGGGGCAAAATCTGCTTTCCCTGCAATTGTCGCTTTATGAAAAAATCATGGAGCGCGCTCCCGAAAAACTGCGTACGCTGATTGCCAGCGGCGACGTCTATATACGGGCTGAAGAATCTTTGCAGGATATTCCTGAGGCAGACGTGGTGTGTTACGGATTGTGGGTAGACCCTGTATTGGCTACTCATCACGGGGTGTTTGTTTCCGATCGTAAACAGCCGGAAGCTTTGGACTTTATGCTTCAGAAACCTACTTTGGCCGAATTGGGGCAGTTGTCAAAGACTCATCTTTTCCTGATGGATATCGGTATATGGATTTTGAGCGACAGAGCTGTCGATTTATTGGTGAAACGCTCCCAAAAGCCTGATGATGGTTCGGGAAAGCCTTATTCCGATTTGAGATACTACGATTTGTATTCTGATTTCGGATTGGCATTGGGCAATCATCCGCGTATTGCAGACGAGGAACTGAATGCCTTGTCGGTAGCGATATTGCCTTTGCCGGGAGGTGAATTTTATCATTATGGAACCAGTCGCGAACTGTTGTCGTCTACTGTTACGTTGCAGAATAAAGTGTATGACCAGCGACAGATTATTCATCGGAAGATGAAACCGAATCCTGCTATTTTTGTACAGAATGCAGAAATACATGTCGGCTTTTCCTCGGATAATGATAATGTGTGGATAGAGAACAGCTTTGTAGGTGAACGTTGGAAGTTGGGCAAACGGCAGATTATTACCGGTGTACCATATAATAATTGGGAGTTGAATTTGCCAGACGGAGTTTGTGTGGATATAGTGCCTTTGAGCGACGCCCGTTGGGCTGTTCGTCCTTATGGATTCGATGATGTATTCAAGGGAGATTTGAAGGACGAGAAGACTATGTTCCTGGGAAAGCCTTTCTTGCGTTGGCTGGATGAGCGGGGACTTACAGCAGAAGGCTGGAGTGAACGAACCGATGATTTGCAGGCAGCTTCGCTATTCCCGGTTGTGTCTGATGCGGAACAGATGGGGAAAGTGTTGAGCTGGATGGTTACAGATCCGATGTCTAAGGAAGGGAAAGACATTTGGTTGCAGAGTGAACGTCTTTCGGCTGATGAGATCTCGGCACAAGCCGATCTTAGGCTGCTGTATGCCCAACGTGAAAGTTTCAGAAAAAAGAATCTGGAGACTTTGGCTGCCAATTACGAGAAAAGCGTTTTTTATCAGTTAGATTTGGATGATATAGCCGGAGAATTTGCTCATTATGGGCTTCCTGCTCCAGAACTACTGCCTGATGATGCTCCGTTGATGCAGCGTATCCATAATCGGATGTTGCGTGCCCGCATAGAAAAGTTGGGTGGAAAAGATTTCAAGACCGACGAACAGGGTGCGTTTGCCCTGTTGCGTGAAGGATTGTTGGCCGATATGTATGCGAAGAAGAGTCGCCCGCATCTCAATGTTTACAGTGACCAGATTGTATGGGGACGCAGTCCGGTTCGCATTGATGTAGCAGGTGGATGGACCGATACTCCGCCATATTCCTTGTTTGCCGGTGGCAATGTGGTCAACATGGCCATCGAACTCAACGGGCAACCTCCTTTGCAGGTGTATGTGAAACCTTGTAAAGAGTTGCGCATTGTGTTGCGTTCCATTGATATGGGAGCAATGGAGGTGGTGTCTACTTTTGATGAGTTGCAGGATTACAGACAAGTGGGTTCTCCTTTCTCCATTCCTAAGGCAGCTTTGGCGCTGGCAGGTTTTGTGCCGGCTTTCTCGGAAGTTACTTATTCTTCTTTGGAAAAACAGCTGGAAGCATTCGGTACAGGAATCGAAATCACATTGTTGTCTGCTATTCCGGCAGGTTCCGGTTTAGGTACAAGCTCGATATTGGCTTCGACGGTATTGGGATCGTTAAGCGATTTTTGCGGGTTGGCTTGGGATAAGAATGAGATTTGTCGGCGTACTTTGGCATTGGAACAGCTGCTTACTACCGGCGGAGGTTGGCAAGATCAGTACGGTGGGGTATTGCAAGGCGTTAAGTTGCTGCAGACCGAACCGGGCTTTATTCAGAATCCGTTGGTGCGTTGGCTGCCTGACCATTTGTTTACCCATCCTGAGTTCCGTGCCTGTCATCTTCTTTATTATACAGGTATCACCCGCACAGCTAAAGAGATTCTGGCTGAAATAGTACGTTGTATGTTTCTGAACTCATCTGTCCATCTGGATTTGCTTGCAGAAATGAAGACGCATGCATTGGAAATGGCAGAAGCGATCCAACGGAACGACTTTGATGCTTTCGGACGGATGGTGGGTAAAACGTGGAAGCAGAACAAGGCTTTGGACAGTGGAACAAATCCGCCTGCGGTAGAACAGATTATAAACCTTATTAAAGATTATACGTTAGGTTATAAACTGCCTGGTGCCGGTGGAGGAGGCTATTTGTACATGGTTGCCAAAGATCCGCAGGCAGCGTTGCATATACGTGAATTGCTGACTCAGCATGCTCCTAATCCGCGGGCACGTTTTGTAGAGATGTCGCTTTCTAATTTAGGCTTTCAGGTTTCACGCTCTTGAGAAATAAAAGTGCACTAACTGCTGCACTCACAGTGCAATAACTTGTGCACTCAGAGTGCAGTAGTTAGTGCACTGCCAGTGCACAAGCCATTGCACTTTTTTTCCCTTATTCGTGGTGATAAGGGCCATTGTTCAGGATAGTCATGGCACGGTATATCTGTTCTACAAATATAAGGCGGACCATCTGATGTGAGAAAGTCATACGCGATAGTGAAAGTTTCTCCTGGGCAGCTTCATATACCCGCTGGGAAAAGCCGTATGGACCTCCAATGACGAAAACCAGGCGTTTGTTGACTGTATTCATTTTGCGTTTCATGTAGTCGGCAAATTCGATGGAACGCATTTCTTTACCTCCTTCATCCAGCAATACGACAACATCGCCAGGTTGCAATGCCTTCAGAATGAGTTCTCCTTCTTTTTCCTTTTGGATGTCGGTGCTGAGGCTTTTGGTATTTTTCAGTTCGGGTATTACTTCTATTTCGAATTGCAGGTAACGTTTCGTGCGTTGTACGTAGTCGTTAATGGCTGTGATGAAATGTTGTTCTACAGTGCGCCCTACGACGAGTAATATTGTCTTCATAAGTTTCTGGTTTTGGTTGCAAAGATAGGGCTTTTTACCGATTTCACATATTGGGAGCATGTTCTTCGCTTGCTGGCAGGTTGTTTTTGAGGTCAAAATATAGAGAAATTATGGTGCGTTATGGCCTGTTTTATAAAGAATATGAGACTTTTTTCTTGTATTTTGGGATAAATGCTTACCTTTGCCTATCATTAATAATTGTGTAAATGAAAAAGCGAGTTATTTTATTGCTGGCTGGCTTTCTTGTTTGTTTGCCTATGCTTTTTGCTCAAGAGGTGCCAAATGCGCTTGTGATGGCCTTTAAAAAGGGAAATTCTCAGGAACTTGGTAAATATTGGGGCAATGAGGTCGAACTGGTTATTCAGAAACATACTGAACGCGCAGACAAACGAACGGCAACGAATAAAATGGCCCGTTTCTTCTCTGGAAATCGAGTGAGTGATTTTCGGGTGAACCATCAGGGCAAACGCGATGAATCGAGCTTTATTGTGGGAACTCTGACAACGGCTAATGGCAAGTTTCGTGTAAACTGCTTCTTTAAAAAAACGGGTGACAAGTATTTAATACATCAAATAAGAATTGATAAGACAAATGAGTAAGGAACAAGAATTGATAGACAGACTGATTGATTTGTCTTTTGCCGAAGATATCGGCGACGGTGACCATACCACTCTTTCGTGTATTCCCGAAACAGCAATGGGAAAGTCGAAACTTTTGATTAAGGAGGCTGGAATACTGGCAGGTATAGAGATTGCTAAAGAAGTATTCCGTCGCTTCGATCCTACGATGAAAGTCGAAGTTTTCATTAATGACGGAGCTGAAGTGAAACCGGGTGATGTAGCTATGATTGTAGAAGGAAAAGTGCAGTCGTTGCTGCAAACCGAGCGCTTGATGCTGAATATCATGCAACGTATGAGTGGAATTGCTACAATGACTCATAAATATGTTGAAAAACTGAAAGGTACAAAAACCCGTGTGCTGGACACACGGAAAACGACACCGGGTATGCGTATCCTTGAGAAGATGGCAGTAAAGATTGGTGGAGGAGTAAACCATCGCATCGGATTGTTCGATATGATACTGCTGAAGGATAATCATGTTGACTTTGCAGGTGGTATTGACAAGGCTATCATGCGCGCCAAGGAATATTGCAAAGCGAAAGGAAAAGATCTGAAGATCGAAATCGAAGTGCGCAATTTTGATGAGTTGCAGCAAGTGCTCGACCTTGGTGGAGTAGACCGTATTATGTTTGATAACTTCACTCCGGAGATGACCCGAAAGGCTGTAGAGATGGTTGGCGGGCGTTATGAAACAGAATCTTCGGGTGGTATCACATTCGACACATTGCGCGATTATGCAGAGTGTGGTGTTGATTTCATTTCGGTCGGCGCTTTGACTCATTCGGTGAAAGGACTGGATATGAGCTTTAAAGCTTGTTGATAAATAGAAATATGTTTGGAACGTTTTGATACGTTATGACCTCCCATTAAAGATGCATAGCTAATGCAGATTTATGGGAGGTTTGTTCTTTAACTTCTTTTTGGATTTTATATTGCAGCATTGTCCCAGGTGTTGCGTCTAATTAACGGATGGCGCAAGGAAGAGGCGCCCGTAAAAGAGCATTGGTATTGGAAAATGAGATAGAGTTGGTTGAGGGCTGTAGAGCGGGGATGGATTCCGCTCGGAGGGAGTTGTATACTCTCTATTCCAAACAGATGCTGGCAGTATGCTACCGTTATACGGGTGATATGGATGCTGCTTATGACGTATTGCACGATGGGTTCATTAAAATATTTACCCATTTTACGTTTCGTGGAGAATGTGCTTTGGGTACATGGGTAACCCGGGTGATGGTGACACAGGCTATCGACTATCTGCGCAAGCAGCAACGCTTCAACCGATTAGTGGTGACAGAAGAACAATTGCCGGATATAGCCGATGAAACGGAGGTAGCTGAAGCCGGATCACGGCTGTCTGAAGAATTGTTGATGAAGTTTGTAGCCGAGTTGCCAGATGGATGCCGTACTGTATTCAACTTGTACGTGTTCGAAGAAAAGTCGCACAAGGAGATAGCCGAACTGCTTCATATCAAGGAACATTCGTCCACATCGCAACTTCATCGTGCCAAAAGTCTATTGGTAAAAAGAATTAAAGAATATATTGACCATGAGAGAAAATGATGAAATCACCGGTTTGTTCCGTCGTCGTCTTGAAGGCATGGAGATGGACGTACGCGATGGCTTTTGGGAAAATCTGCAAAACGATTTGCTCAAAGCACAAACTGTATCGGGGAAGAAGACTATTCCTTTCTCTCCTAGATTCTATCGTACGGTTGCTGCAGCTTCTGTCGTTTTTGTGTTGGGAGTTGCTTCTGCTGCTTTTTGGTACTTCTCTCCTAAAGAAGAAATCGAGCAGGCTTTTACAGAAGTAGCAACGTTGGCTCCTAAGGGAAGCTTGGATGGAGATATTGTACAGGAAACCTTTCCACCGGTTCGTCAGATGGCATCGGGAAGTCAGAATACAAGTCCGTTGAGACAGGCCAGTGCGACGCCTGCAGCTGTGGCTGAAGAAGATGAAAACGAAAATGTTTCGCTGAGGGTATCTATCACAATTACGCAACGGCTTTACGGTAACCGCCAGTCGCAAGGAGGAGGACATTATGCTCAGGCTGGTGGGCTGCACTACAAACCGTTATCCGGAAAATCCTCTGAACAAAAAGAAACTTCCTCTGTTTCTATATCGGAGGAAAAAGATAATAAGACTGAAGATGTACATGCTCTCGTTCGCAACTGGGCTCTGAAAGCTTCGCTTGGTACTTCTTTACCTAAGGGGGATTTTGCGGCACCTTTGACAGCTGGGGTTTCGGTTGAACGGAGATTGAACAAATACCTGTCTTTGGAAGCAGGGTTGCAGTATAACTACTTGCCGGTTGGTAAGTCGGTTGGCAACGATTTGCAGGCATTGGCAGTTCCGTTGCGGCTGAATGTAGCTTTGGCTACATTTCCCAAAGTAGATTTGTATGCAGTTGTTGGTGGAAGTGCAGAGAAGATTGTTAATAAAGGCTTTTCCGAAGATCCGGTTCGCCTTTCGGCTGTGGCAGGATTAGGAGTAGGCTATAAGCTCAATGAACGTTTGTCTTTGTTTGCTGAGCCTCTGCTTTCACATCATTTTGCAACCGATTCCGAAGTCCGGAGTTTACGTAGTGAACGGGCGACCAACATGAATCTTCTGTGTGGAGTACGTATGACTTATTAACCATAAATTTGAATGTATGATGAAAAACTTAAGAACTAAAATATATATGTATGGACGCATTCTGACGTTTGTACTCTTTATATTGACTTTTGTCTCTTGTGGCAAGGAAACATTGGACTTTAATAATCCGGATGTTGAACTGTTTGTCAAGCAGTTGAAGAACGGAAATTATTCGGCAGAAGGAGCTGATGGTCTAAGCAAGTTTCCTCGTTTTAGCCAGGACGATATCGATGATCTGTTGAAGTATGCAGACGATCTGACGGTGATTCCTTCCTTTCCTTTAGCTCCTGTATCCTATTCGGCTGGCGGAAAGTTGCGCTTGGGAGAATGTCTGTTGTGGACTGTAGAGACAATACGTCTGGGACATAATGCCTCTATGGGCTGTAAAATGGTTCATACGGATGCCGAGAATTATGAGGGTATCTACTTCTTGTCGGACGAAGAAGTGATTGATGCAGTGGCCCGCTATCGTCGTTGGTGGGAGGCACGCAAGTATCCGCGAACGATGTGGACAATAGATCCTTGCTATAACGAACCTCTTTGTGGCAGTGGATATATGTGGTGGTAATTTGATTTCCTTATGAAAACATTTTTGCTCGTTTTAGGGCTGCTGTTTACAGTAGCTCTCCCTTGTTATTCCCAAAACTGGACGGCACAGGACTCTTTGCGCTTACAGAAATTGTTGGATGGTGAGAAGCAACCGGAGCTGAATCCGGAGGCTATCGAAGAACTGTTTCACGGAAAACTGATGGGAAATCAAAAGCTGTCAAAGCAGAAAAAATGGCTGGACTTTGATGAAACCTTGCCGACTGCTCCTAAGGTTTCTACAGAAAAAGTTGTGTTGACGTTGTATCCTTACAAACCTAATACACCCTATAATTGGGATCCTGTATATCAGAAGAAAATACATGTCGATAAAGACACTTGGCGAGGACCATTCTATCAGCTGAAGACACTGAAGACTCCTACCAATTGGGCTAAAAATCCGTTGGATGCCGGATTGCGTGAATCCGTGGAACAGATAGAGGCCACAGGTTTACGTTATCGGGCGACAGAGCGGCTGAATAATATGATGGTGGGTACCTGGCAGAGCACGGCTGGCTGTGGTGTAGGAGGTTTGGACTTGATGTTGCCGTTTACCCGAGAATTCTGGAGTTTCAAAAAACGCAAGATCAGAAAGCGTACGCTGGAGGTATTGCGCACGTATGGAGACTCGATTACGGTATGGGAACGAAAAGATATGGATTCTGGTTTGAAGTAAGGTGGAAACTTTTTGCTGTTATTGTTTGTTTTTACTATAAATATGCAGGTATAAGCATGGAATGGTCAAGAAGATTATCCGATACATACATTTAATTTTTTTTGTAGTGAGATATGAATAGAATAACTTCTCTTTTTGGAATTAAATATCCTATTATTCAAGGAGGAATGGTCTGGTGCAGTGGTTGGAGATTGGCTTCCGCTGTGAGCAATGCTGGAGGATTGGGACTGTTGGGTGCAGGATCCATGCATCCGGAAACCTTGCGTGAACATATTCGGAAATGTCAGGCTGCTACAACAAAGCCGTTCGGAGTTAATATTCCCCTGATGTATCCCGAGATAGAAACGATCATGCAGATTGTGGCTGATGAAAAGGTCAGGATTGTTTTTACTTCTGCCGGTAGTCCCAAGAAGTGGACAGGATGGTTGAAAGAACGTGGTATAACAGTGGTGCATGTTGTCTCATCATCACGTTTTGCCGTTAAAGCTGAAGAGGCGGGTGTTGATGCTATTGTGGCAGAAGGTTTTGAGGCTGGCGGTCATAATGGACGGGAAGAAACTACTACCTTGTGCTTGATCCCTGCCGTGCGAGCAGTAACATCGCTTCCGTTGATAGCTGCCGGAGGAATAGCAACCGGAAGAGCTATGCTGGCTGTGAGAACACTGGGAGCCGAAGGCGTTCAGATAGGAACGCGTTTTGCGTTGACCGCAGAAAGTTCGGCCAGTGAAGCTTTCAAGAATTACTGTTTGCAATTGGAAGAAGGAGATACCCGTTTGATGCTGAAGAAACTTTCACCGGTTCGTCTGGTACGGAATAAATTTAGAAGTGACGTGGAGATTGCCGAAGCAAGAGGTGCAAGTGAAGAAGAACTTCGTCTGTTGTTGGGACGAGGACGTGCCAAGTTGGGTATGTTTGAAGGAAATCTGGAGGAAGGTGAACTGGAAATAGGGCAGGCGTCTTCTTTGTTGTGTGGTAAGGGAATTCAGACAGTAGAGGAGGTAGTAAACGACTTGCAAAAAGAATATGCTGAAGCATGGGATGAGATGCTTAAAAACAAAGATGCCCTGATCTGAAAAGCTGGAGAAATTAAGGTATAAGACATCAGTCTGTATACAAAGAAATACACGGATTGCAACTAACAACGATGAGTGTTGGGAAGCATCCGTGTATTTTTTTATGTTTCGAGAAAACGTCTGGTAGGATAAACAGCGTATCTCTTATAGTTCAATAGTCTCGTATTTCAATCCGAATACGTCAGCCACTGCTTTATAGGTGACTTTGCCTTCTACAATGTTCAGTCCGAGTGCCAGTGACGGATCTTCTTTGCAGGCTTGTTTCCAGCCTTTGTTGGCTAACGCTACAGTGTACGGCAAAGTAGCGTTGGTCAAAGCCATAGTCGAAGTAAAAGGTACGGCACCTGGTATGTTGGCTACTGCATAATGCACAATTCCGTCTATTATATAAGTAGGATCACTATGGGTAGTGGGGTGTGAGGTTTCGAAACAGCCTCCTTGGTCAATGGCTACATCCACCAGCACAGTTCCCGGCTTCATCAGTTTCAGCATATCTTTGGTTATCAGATGCGGTGCCTTATCTCCTGGAATGAGGACAGATCCTATTACAAGGTCGATGTTAGGCAGCTCTGTCACAATGTTGTGCATGGACGAGTAGAGTGTCTTGACATTTTTGGGCATTATTTCGCTAAGGTATCGCAAGCGGGCAAGATTTATGTCAGTGATCATGACTTCAGCTCCCATACCGGCTGCAATTTGGGCGGCATTGGTTCCAACAATACCTCCTCCCAGCACAAGTACTCTTGCCGGGCGTACTCCTGTAACTCCTCCCATGAGTTTACCTTTTCCGCCTTGTGGCTTTTCGAGGAAGTGTGCACCGACTTGTGTGGCCATACGTCCGGCCACTTCACTCATCGGAGTAAGCAAAGGCAGCGAACGGTCTTCTTTTTCGACTGTTTCGTATGCAATGCACACAGCACCACTTTCTATCATGGCTTCAGTCAGCACTCTGTCGGCGGCAAAGTGGAAGTAGGTAAATACAACTTGCCCTTTTTTGATGAGTTTATACTCAGGTTCGATAGGCTCTTTAACCTTGACAATCATATCGGCAATGGCATATACCTCGTCAATCGAAGGAAGAATCTTGGCACCTACGGCCTGATAGACGTCATCGGTGAAGCCGCTATTTGCACCAGCATTGGTCTGTATATGCACTGTATGCCCTTTCTTCACCAGTTCGGCAACTCCTGCAGGGGTCATTCCTACACGGTTCTCATTGTTTTTAATTTCTTTGGGTACTCCGATAATCATAACCTTGAAGTTTTAAATATGAGGTTAAACATGGCTAAAGATACTGATAATTCTGATATTTTGTTATTTGTGTAGTGTGTTGTATAGCATATATGCAGCTTTTTGCTTGCAAAATGATTAATCGGCATTTGCATACGAGTTTTTTTCATTACTTGAATCTTTCTTTTTATATTTGCCGTACGTTTAAGTATAAAAAATAATTGTTTGTTGTAATGAACGGAAATCTTAGGTCTATTCTCTTTTTATTGGTAGGGTGTGGCTTTTTTGTGCAGACGAAAGCACAAGATGTCTTATTCAACCCTCCCTTTGATTTTCCGATTGTGTTTTCCGGAAATTTTGGTGAAATACGGGCCAATCATTTTCATGGAGGACTGGATTTTAAGACCGGCGGAGTGACTGGTAAACCAGTGTGTGCATTGGCAGATGGATATATCTCCCGAATTCGTGTTACTCATGGGTCGGGATATGTGCTTGATGTTGTTTACGATAATGGTTATTCTACCATTAACCGTCATCTTAGTGCTTTTGTAGGCGAAATAGCCCGTAGGGTAGAAGAACTGCAGTATAAAGAAGAAAGCTGGGAAGTGGATATAACTCCCTCACCTGACGAATATCCGGTAAAAGCCGGACAAGTCATTGCATTGAGTGGGAATACGGGATATTCGTTCGGACCTCATTTGCACTTGGATGTTTTTGAAACATCAACCGGAGATTACGTTGATCCGTTGCCCTTTTTTAAAAAGAATGTGAAAGATCATACAGCACCACGTGCACAAGGCATTATGGTATTTCCTCAGCCTGGCCGTGGAGAAGTAGAAGGAAAGCAGACTCCAATTACATTTTCCATGCAACGTCTGGGAAAACCCATTGTGGCCTGGGGATGGATTGGCTTGGGAATTCGTGCTTATGATTATATGGAAGGAGCGCAGAATCGTTATGGGGTGCATACGGTGATCCTGGAAGTAGATGGAAAAGAAGTATTCCGCAGTGTGGTCGATCGTTTTGCTTATGAAGAAAACAGGTACATCAACTCGTGGACGAAAGGACAATATATGAAATCGTTTATCGCTCCTGGCAACCGTTTGCGCATGTTGCATGCCTCCAATGACAGTCGCGGACTGATAAATATAGATGAAGAACGTGCCTATCAGATTGTTTATACATTGATGGATGCGTTGGGCAATACATCCAAAGTACGCTTTACCGTGCAGGGAAAGA
>NZ_FR883157.1:107948-109522 GCF_000435115.1 Bacteroides sp. CAG:633
CAGGGAAAGAGGGCTGAGATTGCCATGATGCCTCCTCATCCGGAGAAATATGTTTTTAAGTGGGATAAGACAAATTACCTGCAAGAGCCGGGAATGGAACTTGTGGTGCCTCGTGGAATGCTTTACGAGGACGCCCGACTGAATTATGCCATATATGCCGACAGTGCTGATATTTCCTATACCTATCAGTTGAATGACGTCGTAGTGCCTTTGCATGACTATTGTGATTTGAGCATCGGTCTGCGGCATTATCCGGTAGACGATATGTCGAAATATTACGTGGCCCGTGTGACTTCTAAAGGAGGAAAGTATGGTGTAGGGGGCAAGTTCGACGATGGATTTATGAAAGTTCGTATACGCGAACTGGCTACTTATACAGTAGCAGTTGATACGGTACCTCCGGTTCTTACTCCGGTAGGGCAAGGACAATGGGGGCGTACGGGGCGCATCGTGTTTAAGGCCAAGGATAAGGAGACCGGTATCAGCAGTTATCGGGGGACTATTGATGGGAAATACGCATTGTTTGGCAAACCTAATTCTGTCAGTGGAAATCTGGTTTGCGAACTGGATCCCAAACGGGTGAAGAAAGGAAGCAGACATGTGCTGGTAATGACTGTCACGGACGGTTGTGAGAATAAGACAACCCGTCAGTATCATTTTGTATATTAAGCAGTGTTTCAGATACGTGTATTATCTGGGAGTTAAATCAAATATGTCGATTAAATAAAAAGTAAAGTATGAAAAGTAAAAGACTGATTCTTTCCGTCTCGTTGGTGCTAACAGCTGTAGTCAATGCACTGGCTTGTACCAATCTGATAGTTGGGAAAAATGCCTCGGCTGACGGTTCTACCATTGTTTCTTATTCTGCCGACTCCTATGGCTTGTTCGGCGAGTTGTATCATTATCCGGCAGGTGTACATAAAAAAGGTACGCTGATTGATATTTATGAATGGGATACCGGCAAATATCTGGGAAAGATAGAACAGGCCCGTCAGACTTATAATGTGATTGGAAATATGAATGAATTCCAGGTAACTATCGGAGAAACGACCTTTGGAGGACGTCCGGAACTGGTAGATACTACCGGAATAATAGATTATGGCAGTCTGATATATTTAGGGTTGCAACGTTCGCGTACAGCTCGTGAAGCAATCAATGTGATGACTGAATTGGTTGAGGAATACGGTTATTACAGTAGCGGTGAGTCGTTTACTATTGCCGATCCTAATGAAATATGGATTATGGAAATGATCGGGAAAGGACCGGGTGTGCGTGGTGCTGTATGGGTAGCTGTACGTGTGCCGGACGACTGTATTTCGGCACATGCTAATCAAAGCCGTATTCATCAGTTTGATATCGAAGATAAAAACAATTGTATCTATTCTCCGGATGTGATATCTTTTGCTCGCGAAAAAGGCTACTTCAATGAAGTGAATAAAGACTTTAGTTTTGCCGATGCTTATGCTCCGCTTGATTTTGGCGCCCGTCGCTATTGCGAAGCCCGCGTGTGGAGTTATTTCAATATGTTCACCGATCGTGGAAATGAATTTCTCCCTTATATCGAAGGAAAGAGT
>NZ_FR883157.1:109542-130353 GCF_000435115.1 Bacteroides sp. CAG:633
GAAGGAAAGAGTGATACACCGATGCCGCTTTACGTAAAGCCGAACCGGAAGATTTCTGTACAGGATGTAAAGAATGCCATGCGCGATCATTACGAAGGTACGCCGCTTGACCTAAGCAAGGATTTTGGTGCAGGTCCGTATCACACTCCTTATCGTCTGTCTCCACTCGATTTCGAAGTCAATGGGGTGAAATACTTTAATGAACGTCCTATCTCTACACAGCAGAGCGGTTTTGTATTTGTAGCGCAGATGCGCTCAGACATGCCCGATCCTATTGGTGGCGTACTTTGGTTCGGAGTAGATGATGCCAACATGACAGTGTTTACACCCGTATACTGCTGTACCGACAAGGTTCCTGTATGCTATACACCTGTTGATGGTGCAGATTATATTACTTTCTCCTGGAATTCTTCTTTCTGGATATTCAACTGGGTGGCCAATATGGTATATCCGCGTTACGACTTGATGATTGATGACGTTCGGGCTGCTCAGGCTGAACTGGAGACGACATTCAATAACGCTCAGGAAGGTGTAGAAGCTGCCGCCGCCCGTTTGCTGGAAACCGATCCGGTAAAAGCCAAACAATTCCTGACCAATTATACGAACATGACGGCCCAAAGTACGTGGGAGACTTGGAAGCGTCTTGGCGAATTCTTGGTTGTGAAGTATAACGACGGTGTGGTACGTCGGATGAAAGATGGAAAGTTTGAGCGTAATGCCATTGGACGGCCAGCTGGTGTTACTCGACCCGGATATCCGAAAGAATTTTTGGAAGAATATGTGAAGCAGACAGGCGACAGATATAAAATACCTGAATAATTTGTTAATTCATTTTATGTGTTTATCTTTGTAGCAAACAAGTTTTGAATATATCTGTTGGTAAAGAACATATGAATTGTAAAATCTTTAAATAAATAAATTTTGTATTATGGAAAATCAAGAACTGATTAAGCAGGTGACTGAGAAAGCTGAACAGTGGCTTACCCCGGCTTATGATGCCGAAACTCAGGCCGAAGTAAGAAAAATGTTGGAAAACCAGGATAAGACAGAACTGATCGAAAGTTTTTATAAGGATCTGGAATTTGGTACAGGTGGATTGCGTGGCATTATGGGAGCCGGAAGTAATCGCATGAATATCTATACAGTGGGTCTGGCTACTCAGGGATTGGCCAATTATTTGAATAAATGTTTTGCAGGAAAAGGTCAGATTTCAGTAGTAGTAGGTCACGATTGCCGTAATAACAGCCGTAAGTTTGCAGAGATTTCTGCTGATATTTTCTCGGCCAATGGCATTAAAGTCTATTTGTTCGATGATTTGCGTCCTACTCCGGAAGTATCGTTTGCTATCCGTCACTTGGGTTGTCAGAGTGGTATTAATATTACGGCAAGTCATAACCCGCGCGAATACAATGGCTATAAAGCTTATTGGGATGATGGCGCCCAAGTATTGGCACCGCACGATACTGCAATTATTGATGAAGTGAACAAAGTAACTGTAGCTGATATCAAATTTAATGGAAATAAAGATCTGATTCAGATTATCGGTGAAGATGTTGATAAGGCTTATCTGGATCAGGTACATTCAATCTCTATCGATCCCGAAGTTATCAAACGTCAGAAGGATTTAAGTATTGTTTATACTCCTCTGCATGGTGCAGGCCGTGCCTTGATTCCGGCTTCGCTGAAGTTGTGGGGATTTGAGAATATCCATTGTGTAGAGTCTCAGATGGTGAAGGACGGTAACTTCCCGACAGTAGTTTCGCCCAATCCGGAAAATGCAGAAGCTCTGACGTTGGCTATCAAGTTGGCTAAGGAAATTAATGCTGACATTGTAATGGCGAGCGACCCGGATGCCGACCGTGTAGGTATGGCATGTAAGGACGACAAGGGCGAATGGGTACTGATTAACGGTAACCAGACTTGTCTGTTATTCCTTTATTATATTATTAAGAACCGTTTGGCTACTGGTAAGATGCAGCCGGGCGACTTCATCGTGAAGACAATTGTAACTACCGAGCTTATTAAGGCTGTGGCTGATAAGAACAAGGTTGAGATGCTCGACTGCTACACCGGATTCAAGTGGATTGCCCGTGAAATCCGTTTGCGTGAAGGCAAGCAACAATACATTGGCGGTGGTGAAGAAAGCTACGGTTTCCTGGCCGAAGACTTCGTGCGTGATAAAGATGCAGTTTCTGCTTGCTCTTTGCTGGCCGAAATCTGTGCTTGGGCTAAGGATCAGGGTAAGACACTGTACGATATCTTGATGGGTATTTATGTAGAATACGGTTTCTCGAAGGAAACTACAGTAAATGTGGTAAAACCCGGTAAGAGCGGCGCCGAAGAGATCAAGGCCATGATGGACAACTTCCGTGCTAATCCTCCTAAGGAAATCGGTGGATCGAAAGTCTGCGTGATAAAGGACTACAAGACATTGAAGATGACTGATGCAGCTGGTCAGGTGACCGATCTGAATATGCCTGAATCTTCCAATGTTCTTCAGTACTTTACCGAAGACGGAACGAAGATTTCTGTTCGTCCGTCGGGAACAGAACCTAAGATTAAGTTCTATATTGAAGTAAAAGGCGAAATGGGATGTCCGAAATGTTATGCAAGTGCTAATGCCGAGGCTGAGAAGAAAGTTGAGGCTGTTCGTGCTTCTTTAGGCATCTGATAGAACTCTGATATTATTTTTCCCCTCCTGCAGCCTGTTTTTCTACGGGTTGCAGGAGGGATTTTTTTTGTCCGTAGTTAGGGTTCCTAAAGTCCATAGTTACGTCGCTAAAGTCTATAGTTATGCCGCTAAAGTCCATAGTTATGACACTAACGTCCATTGTCAGGAAACAGTTGTTCGGTTAGGCTATTCTTTTAGATTTTATCTGTATTTTTGTCATGCCTGTTAAGTCGTTGTTCAGTACCGCTTGTCTGTGTTTGCTGACTCTTCGGGTGCAACAGGAGTGAACCCTGAATATGTGGAAAACAACATTTAGAAAAATCAGTGTGACATGAAGATCAGAAATTTAGAAAGAAGAATCGTTATTGTGGCAATGGCATGCCTACTCAGCTTGCCGATGGTGTCTCAGGTTCCTTTATTCCCGACACCGGTAGAGGTCCGGAAAGCAGAAGGTTATTTCATGGTTGGCAGGAACCTCCAGATTGGCAGTAACGGAGGATATGCAGCGTTGCTGGCCGGGAAGTTAGGCGAGGAACTGAAAGAGATATCCGCAGATACCCGGGCATCGGGAGAGGTATTTCTGGAACTGAATGAACTTGCCGGTTTGCCTGATGAAGGCTATACGATGGAGGTAACTCCTGCCAAGGTTGTTTTGAATGCTTCGTCGGCAGCAGGACTGTTTTATGCTAAAGAGACATTCCTGCAGTTGGCTGAGACGGCTGGAGGAAAAATCAGATGTTGCAGGATTGAAGATGCTCCGCGGTATTCCTGGAGAGGCTTTATGCTCGACGAAAGCCGTCATTTCTTTGGTAAGGAGAAGGTCAAGCAGTATCTTGACATGATGGCTTCGCTGAAGTTGAATGTTTTTCACTGGCATCTGACTGACGAACCGGGCTGGAGAATCGAAATCAAGAAGTATCCGAAGCTTACCTCCGAAGGCGCTGTAGGAAACTGGCACGACCCGAAGGCATCGGCTCAATTCTATACCCAGGACGATATACGCGAAATAGTGTCTTATGCTGCCGAGCGTCATATCATGATTCTTCCGGAATTTGATATGCCCGGACATGCTACAGCCGTCTGCCGTTCCTATCCCGAAGTGTCCGGTGGAGGTGAGGGAAAGTGGGAAGGTTTCACTTTTCATCCCTGCAAGGAAGAAACCTTTGAGTTTATCAGCCATATTTTCGACGAGATTATTTCCCTTTTTCCGTCACCCTATATTCATGTAGGTGGCGACGAAGTACATTTCGGAAACCAGAGCTGGTATACCGATCCGGAGATTCAGCAATTCATCAAGGACAAGAATCTGGGCAATGAGGTAGGACTTGAGCATTATTTTATCCGTCGGATAGCCGACATGCTGGCTTCGAAAGGAAAGACCATGATTGGCTGGGATGAGATTGTGGATGCAGGCGTGTCACCCGAGAAAGCTGTAGTCATGTGGTGGCGTCACGACAGAAAACATCAGTTGGTAAAGGCCCTGGAAAACGGGTACAAAGTCATTATGACCCCGCGCCGACCGTTGTATGGTGACTTTGTGCAGTACGGCCAACATACGGTAGGACGTTTCTGGGACGGTTATAATCCGATAGAGGATATTTGCCGTTTTCCGGAACCGATCATACATTTGGCACAAGGCTATGAAGATCAGCTGATGGGCCTTCAGTTCAGTATGTGGACCGAGCGTGTGGCCGATGAGAAGAGACTTGACTTTATGACGTTTCCCCGTCTGGCAGCTGTTGCCGAGTCGGCATGGACACCGGCAAAAAAGAAAGACTGCAGCCTGTTTATGCAGAAGCTGCCCAGATTTCTGAAACTGCTTGACCGGTTAGGCATTTACTATTTCAATCCTTTTCAGCCGGATGCTACTCCCGAACCGGATGCACCCGATAAAGACGATGTGCTGAAAAACGGCTGACCCGAACAGAGCTGAAAAGAAAAACTGCACCGGACTCATAGAATCGAATGTCTACAGTCCGGTGCAGTTTTTATATATGGCGGATTACCAGAAAAGCTTTGCTGCATGTACTGATAGGAGGGAAGGAGTGATCATCCTTTTGCTTCCTGATACATGAAACGCTTGATGCTTTTCTTCGCAGTTTTCTCAAACTCTTCAAAGTGAATCTTGACTTTCGTTATCTGGCAATAAGCAGGCAGTTGCTGGTTCAGTTCTATCCGGTTGTTTTCCATGATGCCTTCGATGTCTTTCTGTTGCAGGCCATGGGCGAAAGCATCGTCGAAGTCGGGATAGATAAGTGCTACAAGTTTGTCTTTCTGCAGGACAACCAGCGACTCGGATACATAAGGCATGTTGTTCAGTTTGCTTTCTATTTCCTCCGGATAGATGTTCTGTCCGCTGGCTGTAAGCAACATGTTCTTGCTGCGTCCTCTGACGGTGACGTAACCGTCTTTGTCCATGGTGCCCAGGTCGCCGGTGTGCAACCAGCCGTTCGCGTCGATGATTTGCGCTGTGGCTTCCGGATTTTTATAGTAACCCAGCATCAGATTGGCTCCGCGGCAGACGATTTCGCCTGCTACATGTTGCGGGTCGCTGGAGTCAATCTTGACTTCCATTCGTGAAGTTGCTTTGCCGCAGGAGGCCAGTTTCAGGGTTTCCCAACGGCTCGAACAGATGATAGGACCGCATTCTGTCATACCATAGGCAATGGTGTAGGGGAAGCCGATGGATTTCAGGAAGCGTTCGACATCGGCATTGAACGGTGCTCCTCCGATGATGATTTCGTCAAAGTTGCCACCGAATATTTCCATTGCCTTCTTGCGGGCATCGGCCTTGATGTGGTCGTTGATGATGGGCATCCGCAGCAGCAGTTTTCCAATACGGTTGTCGACACGAGGCAGAATATCCTTCTTGATGATTTTCTCGACAATGAGCGGTACGCAGGAGATGACTCGTGGCCTGATTTCTGCGAAAGACTGTGCGATAATCTTGGGCGACGGCATACGGGTAAGAAAGTACAGATGGGCACCGGCAGAGAATCCGTACAGGAAATCATATACCATGCCGAATACATGTCCCAACGGAAGCATGGATACGATGTGGTCGCCCGGGCGAACAGGCAACATTTCGTGGCAATAAGCAATGTTGGACCACAGGCTGCGATAGGGCAGCATGACTCCTTTCGAATAGCCTGTTGTGCCTGATGTATAGTTGATGACCGCCAGTTCTTCGGGTGAAGCCTCTTTGCGGTAGCAGATGTGTTCCGGACGGAAATTCTTGGGGTAGCGTTGCCCGTAGATGGCATTGCGATGCTCGAACGCTTCCATCAGCCGTTCGTCGCGGCAGACTACCGGGTTGAATTCCGGCATCAGCACAATGCCCAGCAGCAGCGGCATGGCGTCTTCGTTCAGGTTTTCCCATATCTGGTCGCCGACAAACATCAGCTTGGCTTCGGAGTGGTTGACAATGTTGTGTATGTTGTCAGCCTTGAATTCGTGAAGTATGGGGACAATGACTGCACCATAGGTCAGGGTTGCAAGAAAAGTCACGGCCCAATGTGCGCTGTTGCGTCCGCAAACGGCAATCTTATCGCCGGGCTTAATGTTGGCACTTTCCAATACGATGTGGAATTTGGCTATTTTCCGGGCAACATCTTTGTATTGCAATGTGGCGCCTTTATAATCTGTCAGGGCATTTCTGTCCCAGTTTTGTATGATGCTTTGCTCAATGTAGTCAATGAACTGCTGTTTCTGTTCCATTTGTTAAATCGGCACACTTTAGTTAAAACCGTGCAAATATAGGGCTTATACCAATGCGAAACAAGCAGTTCATGTTTTTTAGTTTTTACTTTTCTCCGAAATGAGCAGTAGCTTATCGCCTACATGCAGCTTCAGGCTTCCATTGGGAATGAGGTATTCGTCGCCTCTTTTTACAATCATCACCAGTGTTCCCTGAGGCAGGTTCATGTCTTTCAGGGTGTCGCCCTGTGCCAGTATTTCCGGAGTGACGGTCATATCTTTCAGGTCGGAGTCTATCTCATCGGGCAGTTCCACACCGAAGTCGTTGCCTGTTTTGGGCATCGGGATGGAGAGGCCCAGCAATCGGGCAGCCCGCGATACGGTAGTTCCCTGGATGATGAGCGAGACGATGGTGATGAAGAAGACAATGTTGAAGATGGCATCAGAGCCCGGCACATTGGCTACTACGGGATAGGTGGCAAAAATAATGGGAACAGCTCCGCGCAGTCCGACCCATGAGATGAATAGGCGCGATTTGAGCGTTATTTTTTTGCCGAAAGGCAGCAGGCAAAGGAAGACGCTGAGCGGACGGCCTATCAGAATCATGAATACACCGATGAGCAAGGCTACGCAGGCTACTTCGAGCATTTCGTGCGGGTTGACCAGAAGTCCCAGGCACAGGAACATGATGATCTGGAACAGCCATGTCAGTCCGTCCATAAAGGTATATATTTCTTTCCTATACATAATCTTGGCGTTACCCACCATCATACCGGCTATGTAAACAGCCAGATAACCGTTCCCCTTCAGCAGGTCGGTCAGGGAGAAGGTAAAGAATACGAATGCCAGCAGCAAAATCGGGTAGAGCGCCTGGTTATCGATGTTGATTCTGTTCAGGATGAGGATGGCCAGTTTCCCCAGCAGATAGCCGGCTCCGGCTCCGACGATGAACTGCACGATGAACGAGCCCAGTATGTGTGCGGTTTCCATCCCCGACGACTGGATGAACTGTATCAGTACGATGGTAAGCATGTAGGCCATCGGGTCGTTGCTTCCGCTTTCCAGTTCGAGCATGGGGCGCAGATTGTGTCTCAGGTTTATCTTCTGCGAACGCAGTATGGCGAATACGGAGGCCGAATCGGTAGAAGACATGGTAGCGGCCAGCAGCAAACTGGTGATAAGCGGGAAGTGAATGTTGGTCCAGCTCATGCCCGAAAGCCACCAGATGAAGAGTCCGGTGAACAGGGCTGTAAGCAGTACGCCCGCGGTTGACAATACGATGCCCGGCCACAGGATGGGGCGAATCTCGCTTATCTTGGTGTCCATTCCGCCCGAAAACAGGATGACGCTCAGGGCAACCATACCAATGAACTGTGCCTCCTGTGCATTGTGGAACTGCAAGCCCAGTCCGTCGCTGCCAAAGGCCATGCCCACCATGAGGAAGAGCAACAAGGCCGGTACACCGAAACGGTAGCCGGTCTTTCCGACAACGATACTGACAAAAAGTAAAATAGAACCGATAAGAAGAATGTTTTCTGCTGTAAAAATCATGTTGTTGAATAATAAATTGTTAGGAGAATACAAAGATAGCAAACTTTAGTTGAATTTTAAAACAAAGGTGGTTTTTTTTCCGGGCAAAAGGGAAATGCTGCCACCCGACAGGCGCATGATTTGTCTGGATATGCTTAAGCCGATGCCGCTTCCGCCCTCTTTGGTCGTGAAGAAGGGGATGAAGATGTGTTCGGCAATCTCCTGAGGAATCAGCGGCCCGTTGTTCGAAATCTCTATGAATATGGCTTCGGAGTCGTTGCAATAGGCGCGTATGCGTATGCAACCCGTGTCGGCTTCCTTGTTGGGAGATGACTCGATGGCCTGTATGGCATTTTTCAGAATGTTGATGACGACTTGCGCTATCAGGTTTTCGTCGGCATAGATGATGAGGTCCTCGGGGGCGACATCGGTCTGGAATGTGATGTGTGCGTCGGGATGCTGGTGCCGAGCCAACTCGATCATTCGTGTAATGAATCCTTTGGCGTAGAACAGCGATGGCTCCGGCGTCGGGATTCGGGTGAACTTCCGGTAGGTTTCAACAAATGCGAGCAATCCTTTGCCGGTACTGCTGATGGTTTGCAGTCCGTTGCGTACTTCTTCCTCTACCGTTGGGGTTGAGGCTTCGTCCGCTTTGCCCGGTTGGGCGACAAGGTGCAGCAACGTATCGCTTAGCGAGGTGATGGGAGTCACTGCATTCATGATTTCGTGTGTCAGGACACGGGTGAGCCTGATCCATGAATCGATTTCTTTTTCGTCCAGTTCGTTGTTGATGTCGTTCAGGGCAAGAATGCGCAGGGGCTCGTCGCGAACTACTATACCGCTGACGCGTACGGACAGGTTGACCGTGCCGCGCTCGTTGCTGAAAGCAATCTGCAGTTTGTCGCCCGGGCGGCATTGGCTGATGGTGTCCGTCAGTCGGGAGTCGACGCGGCTAAGCTGCTTGACGTGGGTGAACACATTGATGCCCAGCAGCCGTAGGGCTTCATCGTTCTTTTGATAGACGGCTCCGTTTTCGTTCAGCACTACGATGCCGGTGTTGACACAGCCCAGAATCAGCTCGTAGTATTTCTCCTTTTGGATGGTTTCTTTCTTGACGTTGTGCAGGATGCATGCCACTTTGTTCAATGCCCGGTTGACAATTCGGTTTTCCCGGTTGTGGTCGTCCTCGTTGAAGTGGATGGAGTTGTCATTGTTTTCAATGGCGTCGAGCAAAAAGAGTACGTTGCGTATGTGGCGGCGGTAAAGCCGGTGTTGCCAGTATAGGGCGACGGGCAAGAGGGCGGTGAACACAAGAGCCCAAAAGGTAGGATTAAGGAATCTTGGGAGGGGCAGGGGATGCCACAGGAGCGTTGCCCAGAAGAAACCTGCCATGAAAGTCACCAGCAGACTGACGCCCACCCGGAACGGATAGTATTGTCTTGGATCTTTTTCCTTCATTCGCGTAACAGTTTGTTAGAGTCCGAACTTCTTCATTTTATTGTATAGGGTCTGGCGGCTGATTCCCAGTTGGGCGGCTACGGCAGACAGGTTGCCGTTGCAGCTGTCCAGTGCTTTGCGAATCATCTTGAACTCCATTTCTTCCAAGGTCGAGGCCGGCATTTCCGGACTTTTCTCCTGATGGGAGGTCAGTTGAAACAGCTCGGCAGGCAAGCAGGTGTCATCGCAGATGATGACGGCCTTTTCGATGGTGTGTTCCAGCTCGCGGATGTTGCCATACCAGGGATGCTGCTTCAGCTTGGCTTGGGCACTTTCGGTGAGGCTGACCAGCGGCTTGTCGTAGCGTTTGCAGAAGCGGGTAATGAACATTTCGGCCAGCGGGACAATGTCCTCGGGGCGTTGCCTGAGCGGCGGGATTTCCAGATGTATCGTGTTGATTCTGTACAACAGGTCTTCGCGGAATTCGTTCCTTTGCACCATGTCCTGAAGATTGCGGTTGGTGGCGCAAATCAGGCGGATGTTGACCGGAACCGGGGTGTTGCTGCCTACACGGACAATGCTGCGGCGCTGGATGGCTGTCAGCAGTTTGGCTTGCAGGTGATAGGGCAGGTTGCCTATTTCGTCCAGGAAGAGGGTACTTTGGTCGGCCGATTCAAACTTGCCGGCACGGTCGGCATGTGCGTCGGTGTAAGCGCCTTTGATGTGGCCGAAAAGCTCGCTTTCGAACAGACTCTCGGTGATGGCCCCCATATCTACGCACACCATTTCGTGCTGGTGGCGGTGGGACAGGCGGTGTATTTCGCGTGCCAGCATTTCTTTGCCGGTACCGTTTTCGCCGGTTATCAGTATGTTGGCATCGGTTGCGGCTACTTTCTGCACCAGTAGCTGCAAGTGCTTCATGGCAGGACTTTCTCCCCAATACATGCTGTCTTTTTCTGTTTTCGGTTTTTTCCGGTCGGTGTTGTTGGCCGGTTGCCCGTCTTCTATGGCACGTATCAGGGTTTCGATGACTTTGCGGTTGTCCCAGGGCTTGACGATGAAGTCGGCCGCTCCCTCTTTCATGCCCCGCACGGCTAAGTCAATATCGGCATAGGCAGTAAAGAGCACAACGGGCAGCTTGGGGGCAGCCTTTTTGATTTCGTGCAGCCAGTAGAGCCCTTCATTGCCCGTGCTGATGCCTGCTGTGAAATTCATGTCGAGCAGGATTATTTGCCATTTTTCCTCGTTGATGACGGAGGGCAGTGTGACAGGCGAAGAAAGTACTTTTATGGTATCGAAGTAGGGCTTTAGCAGTAATTGCAATGCTGCGAGTACTCCCTGGTTGTCGTCAACTATGAGAATCTTTCCGTATTTTCTGTTCATCCTTATTTCTGGTAAGCTTTGTTTATTCGGGCTTCGCGAGCCATATGCTTGGAGAGCCTTTACAGAGAGGGTAAAAGTACGAATTAAATCTGAAACGCAAGCTTTGTCCGGAGGATATTTTCGACGATGGACTGGAAGTTGCCCGATTGCGGTACGCGCGGCTTTGCTCTTTATTTTCCAACCGCAGGTTTCCGTCAGGGATAACAGTGGGGTTATGTCCGAATTCCCGTGGGGTTATGTCCGTATCCTCCTGGGGTTACGTCCGTTCCCTCAAGGGGAAACTCTCGTTCCCCAAGGAGGTTACGGCCGTTCCCCAAAGAGGAAACGACAGTTTCCAAGGTAGGGAACGAATGGAAACTGCAAGCGTTTGAGCTACAGAGCCTTGCTCTTTTTGCCTCGTTGCGCTTGGGTTATAAAAAATCTCTTGGCAGGTCGGTGGCGTACATCCAGTTTATATCAGCTGCATCTTTATGCCGAATGAAAGGCTCAGGTAATCTTTGGGTTTCAGATATTTGTTGGTAAATGCGCTTATCACGTAGAGGTCGCATGTGCTGATTTCGTAGAACAGACTGATTTGCTTAGCCATAAACCGATGTTTTTGGTCGATGTTGAACGTGACTCGTTGCCCTAAGAAAACATGAAAGCGTATTTTGGACGAAAAGCCATAATAACCTTTAGGATAACGGTCCGGCTCGTTCACCCAGAAGTCATCACCAAATACGGTATTCACATACATGCCGCACGTAAGCGGGTTGATGCTGAACGGACTTTCTTTGATGCGTAAGTCCCAGGGGATATAATTTTGTTTTAAAGTGAAGGTAAGTTTGGCTTTCCTCGATTCATATTTAGGCAGAATGCCGAAAAGCATGTCTGTCTCCCACTGATTGTGACGTCCATAGTCCCAACCGGGTCCCACCGATACGAGGCCTATATTGCCTGCAAACTGAATTTTGCTGTATACAGGTATCAGGGCTTCCCAGCGGTTGCGGTAGCGGCGGATGCGATGGTCGTATTTGTTTTGATACTGTGGCATGTCTTCGTCGGTCGGTGGTGCCCATATCGTATCGTGTTTTACTATCCAGACGGTATCGTGCTGAAGTTCTGCCTGCTGGATGGTGGAAGAATCGGCGGGTTCGCGATAGGTGATTCTTATGCTGTCTTCCTGCTCTATTTGTGCCTGAAGCGGAAATGCGAATGCGGACAGGAGTAGAGCAAGGCAATAGGGAATGCCTTTTTTAATAATATACCACTTCTCTTTCATAGCCTTCAGGTGTTATGGTGAAAATATAATAGTTGCGGTGTTTCATGCAGTCGCTCATATAATACATGATTCCATCCTCGAAAAGTTCTTCTTCAAAAAGATGATGTTCGTGGCCTGCAGTACAAAACTGAATGCCTGGAAACTCGATGACATACCGTTCGAATACCCGTGCCACATTGTTGTTGAACTGGTCGGCATACGGGCGTACGTGCATGGATATGACAGTCTTGTCAAATTCATCCCTGCGGTTGTGAATTTCGTTTTCCAGAAATTCGAAGTCGGGGATGGGCTGCGAATAGTCGTTTTCGAGGGCATTGGTATTCAGGCAGACAAACTTGACACGTCCGGCAATGAAACTGAAATTGGGATTACCGAAAATGGCTCTGTAGGCTTCTTCGCCAGTTCCCAGACAGTCGTGGTTGCCAATCAGCGTGACGTAGGGTATGTTCAGCTTATTCATAATGTCGCGTTGCCACAGGAATTCGTTGGTGACTCCGAAGTCGCTCATGTCGCCTCCATGTATCACAAAGTCAATATCGTTTCGCTGATTCAGATGTTCGACAAAATCCTCCGTCTCGTCGTACCATCGCTGTGAGTCACTCATTGTGACGATCCGTAGGGTGTCTTTACCCAGGCAGCGTGCCTCGATTTCTTCGATATTGTGTGCATTGACATTTGTTTCACCGCTTATTCGTACATCGTAAGGATGATAATCTATCATGTCGCAACCGGCTAGCAATAAACATGCCGAAATGGTGTAAAGTAGGGAATGCCTCATGTCTATATCTTACGTTAATAATAAAAAGCTGTATGATCGCTCTGGCTGTTTGTATAGTGTGATTCTCTTCTCTGAGAGGTGGTGTGTGATAAAACAGAAGCCGATAAACAGGTTGCAAAAATATGTTTTTCTCTCTGAATGTAGTTTACCAGATTGGCTCTTTTTGTGTTCCGAAAGGAATACTTTACAAGGGTAGCAGGAGGAGGGGGAGGAAAATTGGCTTGCTTTTCGTTGGGGAGGGAATAAAACAGAACCGGCAGGTATAAAAAAACTGGCTATCAATGATGCCATTGATAACCAGTTCCAGTTCTTTATATATTACTTCTTTTCCGTTAACGGATTCGGTTTACTCGAATGTTCCATAACGTGTAGGAAGCAGTTTGCGGTCGCCCAGAGTGTTGTCTACGCGGGCTACGTTGATCCAGAATTTGTTTTCGCGTACATTCTCTGTCGGATAGGCAGCTTTGGTACGGCTGTAGCAGTGATCCCATTGGTCTGCTACTACTTCGTATTCGGGATGCGGAGCGTTGACCAGTACGTTGTTGGCCTTGTCTGCTGTTCCGTCTTTCACTTCCTGAATTTCATTCCAGATGGATAGCATCACTTGGACGAAGTTGTCGAGTTCGGCCAGGCTTTCGCTTTCGGTTGGCTCGATCATTAACGTGCCATGAACAGGGAATGAGAGGGTAGGAGCGTGATAGCCGTAATCCATCAGACGCTTGGCGATGTCGTTTTCGCTGATGCCTGTTTCCTCGTGAATCTTCCGGCATTCGAGTATCATTTCGTGACCTACAAAACCGTTAGCACCACGGTATACGATTCCGTAAGTATCGTTCAGGCAAGCGGCCAGGTAGTTTGCATTAAGTATGGCTATCTTGGTGGCGCGTGTCAGGCCTTCGGCACCCATCATACGGATGTAGCCATAAGTGATAGGCAGAATACCTGCACTACCGTACGGAGCAGACGAAACTTCGTTGGCTGCATTGCCAAACATGTGATGTCCGGGGAGGAAAGGAACCAGGTGGTTGGCTACGCAGATAGGACCTACACCCGGGCCACCGCCACCGTGAGGTGAAGCAAAGGTCTTGTGCAGGTTCAGGTGGCAGACGTCGGCACCGATGAAGCCGGGGCTGGTCAGGCCGACCTGGGCGTTCATGTTGGCTCCGTCCATATAGACTTGTGCACCGCAATCGTGGATGATCTTGCAGATTTCTACAATCTCGGTTTCGAAGATTCCGTGCGTAGAAGGATAGGTAATCATCAGGGCAGCAAGGTCGGAACGGTTTTCTTCGGCTTTGGCACGAAGGTCTGCCATGTCGACATTGCCGTGTTCGTCGCAGGCACATGTTACGGTGGTGAAACCAGCCTGAATGGCTGATGCGGGATTGGTTCCATGGGCTGAGGCCGGTATCAGAATCTTGTTGCGGTGGCCTTGACCGATGCTTTCCAGATAGGCGCGGATGACACGCAATCCTGTATACTCGCCTGCTGCGCCGGAGTTGGGTTGCAGGCTGACACCGGCAAATCCGGTGATGACTTTCAGTTCATCGCTCAAATTGTTGATAAGTTCATGGTAACCCTCTGCCTGGTCTTCGGGGACAAACGGGTGAATGTTCATGAATTCCGGACGGCTTAACGGAAGCATCTCGGCTGCAGCATTCAGTTTCATGGTGCACGAACCAAGCGAAATCATGGAGTGTGCCAGCGATATATCTTTACGGTCCAGGCGTTTGATGTAGCGCATCATCTCTGTTTCCGTGTGGTACAGGTTGAATACTTCATGAGTCAGGAACGGCGTTTTACGTTTGATGGTATCCTGCAGAATACTGCTGTCGGGGATGCTGGTGATTTTGTGCCAGTCTTGTTCGGCAGCAATGGTGAATATGGAGAGCAGGACATTGACTGCGGCAATGTCGGTGGTTTCGTCGATGCTGAATCCGACGTCGCCGTTGTCGAAGTACCGCAGATTGACTTCTTTGCTCAGGGCAATGGTGCGTATTTGCTGGGCCGACAGATTGTCGGGCAGGGCGAAACGCAGGGTATCAAAGTATTGTGTATTCTGTTGGCGGAAGCCCAGTTTGCTGATCGCTTTCTCCAGGAATACGGTGATACTATGGATGCGTTCGGCTATGTTGCGGATACCTTCCTGACCATGGTATACGGCATAGAATCCGGCCATGGTGGCAAGCAGGGCTTGAGCAGTACATATATTGGATGTAGCTTTCTCGCGCTTGATGTGCTGTTCGCGTGTCTGTAGGGCCATGCGGTAGCACAGCTTACCGTATTTGTCACGCGACCATCCGATGATACGTCCAGGCATGTTGCGTTTGTATTCATCGCGTGTGGCAAAATAGGCAGCCGATGGTCCGCCGTAGAACATCGGAGTACCCAAGCGCTGTGTCGATCCGAAGACAATGTCAGCACCCCATTCGCCCGGAGGAGTGAGCAGGGCCAGACTCAGGATGTCGGCAGCTACAGCTACTTTGCAACCGGCAGCATGGGCTTTTTCAACGAAACTGCGATAATCCTCAACGTTACCGCTGGCATTGGGGTATTGAACTACGCAGGCAAATATGTCGGGAGTCAGTTCCATTTCATTATAACGTCCTACAGTAAGGCGAATGCCCTGCGGGATGGCGCGGGTTGTCATTACGGCCAAGGTCTGCGGGAAAATGCTTTCGTCTACAAAAACGGTATTCGCTCCTTCTTTCTGTTGTGCGCGCGAGCGGAGAGCGTACATCATGGTGACGGCTTCGGCTGCAGCAGTTCCTTCGTCGAGGAGGGAGCAGTTGGCGAGCGGCATTCCGGTCAGGTCGCATACTGCGGTCTGGAAGTTCATCAGGGCTTCCAGACGTCCTTGGGAAACTTCAGTCTGATAAGGAGTATAGGATGTATACCATACTGGATTTTCGAAAACATTGCGTTGGATAACCGCCGGGGTGATGGTGCCATACCAACCCATACCTATATATGTAGTATAAAGTTTGTTTTTCGAGGCCAGCTGGGCAATGTGGCCTGCAAATTCATATTCAGTCATAGGTTCGGGCAAGTCGAGAGGCTTGTCTAAGCGGATATTGGACGGAATGGTCTTGTCTATCAGTTCATCAAGGCTGCTAACGCCTATTTTGCGTAGCATAGTCTCTTCATCCTGGGGAGTAATCCCAATGTGGCGATTGATCAATAAGTCGTTTTTCATATCTATATTGATTAAAAATGTTTTTTAATTCGGTTCCTTTTTTGTCAAGCAAGATAATATGGTTTATCTGAAGAATGGATTTTCGGCTTTTTCGATACCAATGGTAGTGGGTGCGCCGTGTCCTGGATAAACAACTGTTTCATTAGGTAGCACAAACAGGCGGCTGCAGATGTGCTCTATCAGTTCATCGAAGTTGCCTCCCGTCAGATCGGCACGTCCGATACTGCCTTGGAATAGTACGTCGCCCGAGAACATGCAATGTTCGGCGGCACAATAGTACACCAAGCTGCCGGGTGAGTGCCCGGGTACGTGGATAGCTTCGAGCTGGGTGTTTCCGAAGGTGATGATGTCGCCGTCGTGCAGATATTTACCTAACGGGACAGGAGCTTCCTGAAGCTGGAATCCAAACATCCGGCTTTGCTTGGGAGCTTCATCTATCCAATACTCATCGGCCTGATTGGCTTCGGCTTTCAGGCCAAATTCTTTCAGCATAAAGGGGTTGCCAAAGATGTGGTCAAGGTGCAGGTGGGTATTGAGCAGATGTTTTATATTCAGCTGGAAGCTGGTAATGAATCCTTTGAGTGCCTGCTTCTCTTCTTCGTAGAAGCACCCGGGGTCGATGACAACTGCTTCGCGCGTTTCGTCCCATAACACGTAGCAGTTCTCGGGGAACATATTGAATTCAAATCTTTTAATTTTCATCTTTTTTTTGTATGATTTTCTGATTTATAGATTAGAGGATTTACAAGTGAAAATGCAGTCTGGTTTATATGGCTGTATAGACTACTTTTTTGGTTTCGAAAAATTCTTCTTTATAATAATCTTTCAGATCCCATATGGCGGTTCTTTGCTTGAATGGCAAAGTCTCGTTTGCCAGTTCGCCACCTTTCAGGCAGATAAGCCCGTTGGGCAAGGCATTTCGCCCCTCGGAAGCAATGTTTTTGCGGATGATCTTTATCAGATCGGCAAGGGGCATGACGGCACGGCTCACGACGAAATCAAACTTCTGTTTCTCTTCTTCGGCACGTTCGTGGCAGAAAGTCGTGTTCTTTAATCCGATACTGTTGGCAACTTCGCTGGCTACACGTACTTTCTTCCCGATGCTGTCTACCAGATGGAAATGTGATTCGGGAAAAAGAATGGCCAGCGGAATACCCGGGAATCCCCCTCCAGTGCCTAAGTCCATAATACGGGTGCCGGGGCGGAAACGGATCACCTGGGCTATTCCTAATGAGTGGAGTACATGGTGCTCATATAGATTTGTAATATCTTTGCGGGAGATTACATTTATTTTAGAGTTCCAGTCGGTATACAGGTCGTAAAGAGCAGCGAACTGTGTCTTTTGTTCGGCTGTCAGGTCGGGAAAATATTTTAAAATAATGTCCATTGCCTTCTTGATTGCTTTAACGTTGCAGATTAATTTCTGGTTGTTCTTGTCTTATCTGACGGATTCTGTAATTTGAAGGCTGTCGCTCAGCAAGTGCTGCATCATTTCCCACGGCAAGCTGATTTCGATGGCTCCCATTACGTAGGGAGCGATGTCGTATACATTATAATAGAATGTAATGCCTTCCTTGGTCAGATAGAAATTCTCGGTAGGTGTCAGCTCGCCTGTGCTGGCATATCCCATTTCTTCGAGCTCTTCGCGCGACGTAACTTTGTGGATAGCCATTAGCTGGTTCCAGAGCAGGTCGGTCAGAGACTCTTCGTATCCTTCGGCAAAGAGGTCGTCCAGACGGATAGGACGCATGGTGCGGAGGTCAAGATTGAGGAAGGAAGTCATATATATACCGTGTGCTCCTCCTGTATATTCTTCGTAACGGAAACGGTATACTAACAGATCTTTGGCATAATATTGCACGTTGCTCTGTAGGTGTTTATAATAGGAATACCATGCTCCGACATCAGACGAAGTATCATTGTTCTCTTTCTGATAGAGTGGCTCTAAATCGGACCGGTAATCGCTGATGTATTTTTGGGTATATTGTTCGATGGCTTTCTCGGGTTGCATGGCGAGGTATTTGTCGCCCAGGCAGACAGATAGGAAATATGTGTTGAGGCTATCCTTTAGGCGAGGGTCGGACGACTGGCTGGCAAATGTAAAGTTGATAACCAGATTGCATGCGGGCTTGGCTGTATCTCCGAAAAGGTGGGCAGTCTCGTTTACTTGAATGCTGTCGAACTCTAATGAACCTGTGTTTTTGTTCATCTTGTTACCGCACGAGAAGAAAAAAATGCTTGCTGTAAGCAGAAAGATGAATTGGCTGACAGTTTGCTTTTTCATATCAGTTTTTGTTTTATAATCAATTTGTTGATCAATGCTCTTTAAGGACAAATATAGAATATATTGATGAACCAATTGTATGGAAAAAGGAAAAAATGGAAGGAAGACGGAACTTTCTCTAAAGGTGGCAGGATGAGGGGAGGTGCGTATATTTTCGAAATATAAATTTATTCGGATTCTTTTCGAATTGAAAAAAAACTTTTTATTTTTGCTTCCATGAAAATAGAACCGATAGACTGGAAACTGATTTCTTATGCCGAAGCATGGCAGCGGCAGAAGGAGTATTTTGACAAACTGGTGGAAGCCAAGTTGGCTGGAACTGAGTATGTGAATCATATTGTGTTTTGCGAACATCCGCCTGTATATACTTTGGGACGTAGTGGAAAGGAACAGAATATGTTGCTGGGTGAAGAACAGCTGAACCAGATAGGAGCTACGCTGTATCATGTTGACCGGGGTGGTGATATTACTTTTCACGGACCGGGACAGCAAGTCTGTTATCCTATTCTGAATATGGAAGAGTTTGCTTTGGATGTAAGGTCGTACATCGGGTTGTTGGAAGAGGCAGTGATAGCTGTCTGTGCGTCGTATGGTGTTGTTGCGGGAAGGGTCGAAAAGGCTACAGGTGTGTGGCTTGATGGCGACAAGCCGACAGCACGTAAGATCTGTGCCATTGGAGTGCGGTGCAGCCGTTATGTGACTATGCACGGGCTGGCCTTGAATGTGAATACAGATTTGCGCTATTTTAGCTATATTCATCCTTGTGGCTTTGTGGACAAAGGGGTTACGTCGCTTCAGAAAGAACTGGGGCATGAAGTACCGATGCAGGAGGTGAAAGACCGGTTGCTGGAAGAATTGCTGAAGAGACTGTAGACGTTTTGTTCTTCGCGTTGTTCTGGTCGTGGTTTCGCTTTACATGTGACCGGATTTAAGTTATAGTAAATTCTTTATAGTCTGTGTATAGGCTGTGAAGAGTGGAGGTGGGAGGAATGTGAAATTCTTCTCCCATAATTCTCTGTCAACCAAAAATTCTTATTAACTTTGCAGGTCACTTTTGATAACAATAAAAAAATAATAATATGAATATCTCTTATAATTGGCTGAAAGAGTATGTCGATTTTGACTTGACACCGGAAGAAGTAGCAGCTGCGCTTACCTCGATTGGACTTGAGACGGGAAGTGTAGAAGAAGTACAGACGATTAAAGGTGGTCTAGAAGGTTTGGTGATTGGAGAAGTGCTGACATGCGAACCCCATCCGAACTCGGATCATATGCACGTTACGACTGTAAATCTGGGACAGGGCGAACCTGTACAGATCGTATGTGGCGCTCCCAATGTGGCAGCAGGACAAAAGGTCGTAGTAGCTACGCTGGGAACAAAATTGTATGACGGTGACGAATGTTTTACCATTAAGAAGTCGAAACTGCGTGGTGTGGAATCTAATGGTATGATTTGTGCGGAAGATGAGATTGGTATCGGAACGGATCATGCCGGAATCATTGTTCTGCCGGAAAATGCCGTACCGGGTACTCCTGCCAAAGAATATTATAATATTAAAAGCGATTATGTGCTCGAAGTAGACATCACGCCGAATCGGGCGGATGCATGCTCGCATTATGGAGTAGCTCGTGACCTGTATGCATACTTGGTGCAGAATGGCAAGCAGGCAACACTGAAGCGTCCTTCGGTCGAGGCGTTTGCTGTTGACAATCATGATTTGGATATTCAGGTGACTGTAGAAAATACCGAAGCATGTCCGAGATATGCCGGTGTGACGGTAAAAGGTGTAACAGTAAAGGAAAGTCCGGAGTGGCTGCAGAACAAGTTGCGCCTTATCGGATTGCGCCCTATAAATAATGTAGTAGATATTACCAATTATATAGTTCATGCTTTCGGTCAGCCTTTGCACTGTTTCGATGCCGACATGATTAAAGGTGGAGAGGTTGTTGTAAAGACGATGTCCGAAGGTACGCCTTTTGTGACATTGGATGGCGTAGAACGCAAGCTGAGCGAACGCGATCTGATGATTTGCAATCGTGAAGAGGCCATGTGTATTGCCGGTGTGTTCGGAGGACTGAATTCAGGCTCTACCGAAGCGACTAAGGATGTCTTCCTGGAGAGTGCTTATTTCCATCCTACATGGGTGCGTAAAACTGCACGTCGTCATGGGTTGAACACTGATGCATCGTTCCGTTTTGAACGTGGAATCGATCCCAATTCAGTAATCTATTGCCTGAAACTGGCAGCTTTGATGGTGAAGGAACTGGCAGGTGGAACAATTTCTTGTGATATCAAGGATGTATGTTCGGCCGATTTCAGTGATTTCAGAGTAGATCTGCCTTACGAAAAGGTTCATGCTCTGGTAGGAAAAACGATACCAGCGGAAACTATCAAGAGCATTGTTTCAAGCCTGGAGATGAAGATTGTGGAAGAAACTTCCGAAGGCTTGGTGTTGGATGTACCGCCTTACCGTGTGGACGTACAAAGAGACTGTGACGTGATTGAAGATATTCTGCGTATCTATGGATATAATAATGTAGAAATTCCGTCAGCTTTGAAGTCTTGTCTCACAGT
>NZ_FR883157.1:130361-146643 GCF_000435115.1 Bacteroides sp. CAG:633
CTTTGAAGTCTTGTCTCACAGTAAAAGGTGAACATGATAAGTCGAACAAGTTGCAGAATCTGATAGCCGAGCAGTTGGTGGGTTGTGGATTCAACGAGATATTGAACAATTCATTGACTCGGGCAGGCTACTATGATGGTTTGGAAAGTTACCCCTCGAAGAATCTGGTCATGTTGATGAATCCTTTGAGTACAGACCTGAATGCGATGCGTCAGACTTTGCTGTTTGGCGGTTTGGAAAGTATTGCTCACAATGCAAACCGTAAAAATGCAGATTTGAAATTCTTCGAGTATGGTAATTGCTATTATTATCATGAGGAGAAAAAGAATCCTGAGAAAGCTTTGGCTGCATATACGGAGGATTATCATTTGGGCTTGTGGGTTACTGGTAAGAAAGTTGCCAACTCGTGGGCACATGCTGACGAAGACAGCTCGGTGTATGAATTGAAAGCTTATGTAGAGAATATCTTCAGCCGTGTAGGACTGCAGATGCGCGACTTGGTGGTAGGTGTGCAGGACAGTGATATTTATGCTGCGTCCTTGGCCGTATACACAAGAGGCGGTAAGCTGTTGGCTTCTTTGGGAATCGTTTCTCATAAGATTCTTAAGGGCTTCGATATTGACAATGAAGTGTACTTTGCGGATATCAATTGGAAAGAGTTGCTTAAGGCTATCAGAAATGTAAAGGTGAACTATGTTGAGCTGACCAAGTTCCCGGCTGTGAAGCGTGATTTGGCTTTGTTGATTGATAAGAAAGTGCAGTTCGCTGAAATTGAGAAGATTGCATACGAAACCGAGAAGAAGTTGCTGAAAGAAGTATCTTTGTTCGATGTTTACGAAGGAAAGAATCTCGAAGCTGGTAAAAAGAGTTATGCTGTAAGCTTTATGCTTCAGGATGAGAATGCGACTTTGAATGACAAGCAGATTGATAAAATCATGCAGAAGCTTATTAAGAATCTTGAAACAAAGCTTGATGCCAAGTTGAGATGATTCAAAGAGGAGAGTTGTACGTAATGTTATGAGACAGAACAGGTTTGGGGCATTGGTCTGGCCAGTAGCACTTATTTGCTTCGATATATATATGATATATGTCGCTTTTAATAAGGCGCTCGGTAGCAGCACTTGTGAAGTGCGCATAATGGCGGGGATTGGCGGACTGATGGTTATCGTGTTTCTCGTATCAGAAGTGTATGACTTGATAAAGAAGATTAAGATATTAAAGAAAGGTAATATAACAATTTAAAAATAATAAACCAATGGGAAGAGCGTTTGAATATAGAAAAGCTACAAAGCTGAAAAGATGGGGCCACATGGCTAAGACTTTTACAAGACTGGGTAAACAAATTGCCATAGCTGTGAAGGCTGGTGGTCCGGAACCTGAAAATAATCCGGCATTGCGTTCGGTGATTGCTACTTGCAAGCGCGAGAACATGCCGAAGGACAATATTGAACGTGCGATTAAAAATGCGCTGGGAAAAGACCAGAGTGATTACAAGAGCATGACGTATGAAGGATACGGTCCTCACGGAGTAGCTGTCTTTGTTGATACGCTGACGGATAATCCGACACGTACGGTAGCTGATGTACGCAGTGTATTTAATAAGTTTGGTGGCAACTTGGGTACAATGGGATCGCTGGCATTCTTGTTCGACCATAAATGCGTGTTCACTTTCAAAAAGAAAGATGGCATGGATATGGAAGAATTTATCCTTGATATGATCGACTTCGATGTAGATGAAGATTACGAAGAGGACGAAGAAGAGGGCACAATTACTATCTACGGAGATCCTAAGAGCTATGCTGCCATTCAGAAGCACCTTGAAGAGGGTGGCTTTGAGGATGTCGGTGGTGACTTTACTTATATTCCGAATGATTTGAAGGATGTAGAAGCAGAGCACCGTGAAACTATCAATAAGATGATAGAACGTCTGGAAGAATTTGATGATGTCCAGACGGTGTATACTAATATGAAGCCGGAAGAGGGCGAATAATGACTTATACTTATAAAACTGCAGGAACTTGCAGTAGTAATATTGAGTTGGAGGTAGAAGACGGCATCCTGAAAGAAGTTGCTTTCTGGGGTGGTTGTAATGGCAATTTGCAAGGTATTTCCCGATTGGTAAAAGGAATGCCGGTGTGTGATGTCATCAAACGTCTGGAAGGTATCCGTTGTGGTGGACGTCCTACCTCGTGCCCGGATCAGTTGTGTAAGGCATTGCACGAGATGGGATATTGAGTGCGGTGGAATAAAGATTTGGGTGAAATTTCGTGCGGTAGAAATATTTAGCTTATATTTCTGTTGAGATATAAAAAAAGAGGGTTTATTAAAACCCTCTTTTTTTATATATATGATATTTGAACTTTTTATGCGATACCGTGAGCTGGTACAGAAGAGTCTATCTTTTTAATCAGGCCTTGCAGCACTGCGCCGGGGCCGCATTCTGTAAAGTCGGTTGCGCCGTCGGCTACCATGTTCTTTACAGTTTGTGTCCAGCGTACGGAAGCTGTCAGCTGAGCAATGAGGTTCTTCTTGATTTCTGCCGGATCGGTGTGAGGCAATGCATCAACGTTTTGGTAAACGGGGCATTTCGGAGTATGAATTTCAGTAGCGTTAATTGCTGCTTCTAATTCTACTTTGGCGGGGTTCATGAGTGGAGAGTGGAATGCACCACCTACTTTGAGTGGAAGAGCGCGTTTTGCACCTGCGGCTTTCATCAGTTCGCATGCCTTATTGATTCCTTCGATCGAACCAGAGATTACAATCTGACCCGGGCAGTTGTAGTTGGCAGCTACGCAAACTTCGCCTTCGGCACTTACTTGTGCGCAAATTTCTTCTACTTTCTCATCGGGTAATGCGATGATGGCAGCCATGGTTGAAGGATGTGCTTCACATGCTTTTTGCATAGCCATAGCACGGGCGTATACCAATTTGAGGCCGTCCTCGAAAGTCAGTGCTCCAGCAGCTACTAAGGCAGAAAATTCTCCAAGTGAGTGTCCGGCGGTCATTTCGGGTTTGAATTCATCGCCCATGCAGAGCGCAGAGATTACTGAATGGAGAAATACGGCAGGCTGAGTAACTTTGGTTTGGCGCAGATCTTCGTCTGTTCCATTGAACATGATGTCTGTAATACGGTAGCCGAGGATATCATTGGCTTTTTCGAATAGTTCTTTAGCTAAAGCTGAATTTTCGTACAGGTCTTTTCCCATTCCTACGAATTGGGCACCTTGCCCTGGAAATACAAATGCTTTCATTTTTATTGTTTTTAGTTACTATATATAAAAAGTGCTGCAAAGTTAGACCTTTTTCTGATAATCACCGCACATATATGCAATTTTTGTGCAATCCGATTGTAGACTGTGCTTTTTCTGGTACAATAAGTGGTGTATTGGATGGCATAGTTTAATCCTGCTTGAATTCCTTATAAATGAGAATGTTTCGCATTGTTTCTACTATGTGTTTGCCTGTTGTTTACGAATGTATATATTACATATTGTATTGTTTACGATAAGCATATGTTTTCATATTGTATGATGTATGATAACTATTTCTCTGAAAAATAATGCTTTATAACATACTAATTTTTATGTTTTATGCTATTGTGTTTTGAAAAAACATCTATATATTTGCAGCGTTTAATCAAAATATCATGTAAAACATGGAACACGAAATGCCATTGGCAAATAATCACATCTCGGTAGATTGTGTGGTAATAGGGTTTGACGGAGAACAGCTGAAGGTTTTGCTTATCCGTCGAATGGGAGAGGAAGAAGGTGAAGTGTTTCACGATATGAAATTGCCGGGAAGCTTGATTTATATGGATGAGGATCTGGATGGAGCTGCTCAAAGGGTGTTGAATGAACTGACTGGTGTGAAAAATGTGAATCTGGTACAGTTTAAGGCCTTTGGCTCTAAAGACCGGACCAAGGACTCTAGAGATGTTCATTGGTTGGAACGTGCCATACAGTCGAAGGTTGAACGTATTGTGACCATTGCTTATTTGTCGTTGGTAAAGATTGACCGTACGCTGAATCGTGATTTGAATAATTTGCAGGCGTGTTGGGTGGCTTTGCCGGATATCAAAGATTTGGCTTTTGATCATAATTTGATTATAAAAGAAGCTTTGCTGTATATCCGTCAGTATGTAGAAGCGAATCCGTCTGCTCTGTTCGATCTGCTTCCGCGTAAATTCACGGCTTCTCAGTTGCGTACACTTTACGAATTAATATATGGAAAACCGATTGATGTGCGTAATTTCCATAAGAAAATCGCTTTAATGGAGTATGTAGTACCTCTCGAAGAACGTCAGCAGGGAGTGGCTCATCGTGCTGCCCGCTATTATCGTTTCGATAAGAAAATCTATAATAAGTCCAGACGTTAAGAGGGACTGGGTATATTCCTTGTAAAAACATAGAATTATTAACTTTTAATATAATATCAAAGTGTATCTATTAGGTTATGACATCGGTAGTTCGTCGGTAAAGGCGAGTTTGGTAAATGCAGAAAGTGGAAAATGTGTTTCTTCTGCTTTTTTCCCGAAAACGGAAGCTGCTATTATTGCAGTAAAACAAGGTTGGGCAGAACAGAATCCTGAAAGTTGGTGGGAAAATCTGAAGCTGGCAACGGAGGCTATTCTCACAGAATCGGGTGTGAATGGAGGAGAAATTAAAGCTATAGGTATCTCTTATCAGATGCATGGATTGGTATGTGTAGATAAGAATCAGCAAGTACTGCGTCCGGCAATTATCTGGTGTGATTCGCGGGCAGTTCCGTATGGACAGCGTGCGTTTGAAACATTGGGCGAGGAGCGCTGCCTTTCTCATTTACTGAATTCTCCGGGCAACTTTACGGCTTCTAAGTTGGCTTGGATTAAAGAGAATGAACCGGAGGTTTACGAGAAGATATACAAGATTATGCTTCCTGGTGATTATATCGCGATGAAGTTGAGCGGTGAGATCTGTACAACGGTATCAGGCTTGTCCGAAGGTATGTTTTGGGATTTCAAAAACAATTGCTTGGCAGAATTTCTGATGGATTATTATGGCTTTGACTCTTCGCTGATAGCTGATATAAAACCGACATTTGCCGAACAGGGGCGTGTTACTGCGGCTGCAGCTAAAGAATTAGGTTTGAAGGAAGGTACTCCTATCACTTATCGCGCTGGTGACCAGCCGAACAATGCACTTTCACTGAATGTCTTCAATCCTGGTGAAATAGCTTCAACGGCAGGTACGAGTGGCGTTGTTTATGGAGTGAACGGAGCAGTAAACTATGATCCAAAGTCTCGTGTCAATACTTTTGCACACGTCAATCATACTGCTGATCAGACCCGTCTGGGTGTGTTGCTTTGCATCAACGGAACAGGTATCCTGAACTCATGGGTAAAACGTACAATTGCTCCCGAAGGTATTTCTTATAATGAAATGAATGTACTGGCTTCTCAAGCTCCTATTGGAAGTGCAGGCATCAGCATTCTGCCTTTTGGTAATGGTGCCGAACGTATGCTGGAGAATAAGGAAATCAATTGCTCTATCCGTGGTCTGAACTTTAATCTGCATGGCAAACAGCATATTGTACGTGCAGCGCAAGAAGGCATTGTATTCTCGTTTAAATATGGTATTGATATAATGGAAGGCATGGGAATTCCTGTACAGAAAATACATGCCGGACATGCCAATATGTTCCTGAGTTCCATTTTCCGTGATACGTTGGCTGGTGTGACCGGTGCTACCATTGAGTTGTATGATACCGACGGTTCGGTTGGTGCAGCCAAGGGTGCAGGAATTGGTGCAGGCATTTATAAAGATAACAACGAAGCCTTTGTCACACTGGAGAAACTTGACGTAATAGAGCCTAACCAGAGCAAACGTCAGGAATACCTTGATGCTTATGCACGTTGGAAGCATCGTTTGGAAAAGTCTATGAGAGATTAATTTAATTGAAAAGAAGAAGATTTTATTATTAACCCGCTTTCCTGCAAATATATGTAGGAGGCATAAAATATAAAGAATATTATGGCAACAAAAGAGTATTTTCCTGGTATTGGAAAAATTAAATTTGAAGGTGTAGAAAGTCGCAATCCGCTGGCATTCCGTTATTATGATCCTGAAAAGGTAATCATGGGTAAGAAGATGAAAGACTGGTTGAAGTTCTCAATGGCATGGTGGCACACACTTTGCGCTGAAGGCAGCGATCAGTTTGGCGGTGGCACAAAGAAATTCCCTTGGAATGTTGCAACAGATAAGGTTCAGGCTGCTAAAGATAAGATGGATGCTGGTTTCGAATTCATGCAGAAGATCGGTATCGAGTATTATTGCTTCCACGATGTAGACCTCTGCACAGAAGCTGATACTATCGAAGAATATGAAGCTAATCTGAAAGAAGTTGTTGCTTATGCTAAGCAGAAACAAGCAGAAACAGGCATTAAACTGTTGTGGGGTACTGCCAATGTATTTGGTCATGCACGTTATATGAACGGTGCTGCTACTAACCCTGACTTTGATGTAGTGGCTCGTGCTGCCGTACAGATTAAGAACGCTATTGATGCAACTATCGAACTCGGTGGTTCTAACTACGTATTCTGGGGTGGCCGCGAAGGTTATATGTCTTTGTTGAACACTGATCAGAAGCGTGAGAAAGAACATTTGGCTCAGATGCTGACAATCGCTCGTGATTATGCACGTAGCAAAGGTTTTACTGGAACATTCCTGATCGAACCGAAACCGATGGAACCGACAAAACATCAATACGATGTTGATACAGAAACTGTAGTTGGTTTCCTGAAAGCTCACAACCTGGATAAGGATTTCAAAGTAAACATCGAAGTAAACCATGCTACTTTGGCCGGACATACTTTCGAACACGAGTTGGCTGTAGCTGTTGATAATGGTATGTTGGGTTCTATCGATGCTAACCGTGGCGATTATCAGAACGGATGGGATACCGACCAGTTCCCCATTGATAACTACGAACTGACTCAAGCTATGATGCAGATCATCCGTAACGGTGGTCTGGGTAACGGTGGTACAAACTTCGATGCCAAGACTCGTCGTAACTCTACCGATCTGGAAGATATCTTTATCGCACACATCGCTGGTATGGATGCAATGGCTCGTGCTTTGGAAAGCGCAGCTCGTCTGCTGGAAGAATCTCCTTACAAGAAGATGCTGGCCGATCGTTACGCTTCATTCGACAGCGGTAAGGGTAAGGAATTCGAAGAAGGTAAGCTGACTTTGGAAGACGTTGTTGCTTATGCTAAGGCTAACGGTGAACCGAAGCAGACTAGTGGCAAGCAAGAACTGTACGAGGCTATCCTCAATATGTATTGCTAATAGATTAAAGTGATATGTAATGGGCTGCGCTTTCTGCCAGTCGGCAGGAGGGCAGCCTATTTTTTTGTTTATAAACTATTTCTAATTTCATTATTATACCATGAACTATACAGAAAAAGGAAGTAAAGTCTATCTTTTTTCGATTGTGCTGGTAGCTGTTATTGGCGGATTGCTGTTTGGTTATGATACGGCAGTCATTTCGGGCGCAGAAAAAGGGCTTCAGGCATTCTTTATGGGAGCTTCGGACTTTACTTACACAGATACGATTCACGGCATCACTTCCAGTAGTGCATTGATAGGATGTATCATCGGTAGTGCCATTTCAGGTTTTTGTGCATCCAATTTTGGACGTAAAAAGTCTCTTTTTATTGCTGGTATTCTGTTCTTCTTATCAGCGTTGGGATCTTATTATCCCGAATTCCTGTTCTACGACTACGGAGTTCCGTCTTATTCGCTTCTTATCGCTTTCAATTTTTATCGCGTATTGGGTGGAGTCGGTGTAGGTTTGGCGTCGGCCATTTGTCCGATGTATATTGCCGAGATTGCTCCCAGTAATATTCGGGGTACATTGGTATCCTGGAATCAGTTTGCCATTATCTTTGGTCAGCTGGTGGTTTATTTTGTGAATTTCCTTATTTTGGGCGACAATGCCAATCCCGTTATCAAAGCAGTCGAGGGAGTAAATCAGATTCTGAATCCGGAAGCTGCTGCCTGGACTACTGAAACCGGCTGGCGTCTGATGTTTGTCAGCGAGGCTGTTCCTGCCGGTCTGTTCGCAATACTTGTTCTCTTGGTTCCCGAGACTCCTCGATATTTGGCTATGTGTGGTCGTGATGAGAAGGCTTTGGATATCCTGAGCCGTATTAACGGTGTGACTCAAGCTAAAGTAATTTTGGCTGAAATCAAGGCTACTGCCCACGAAAAGACCGAACGTCTGTTTACTTATGGCTGGATGGTGATCTTTATCGGTATTATGCTGAGTGTGTTCCAGCAGGCTGTAGGTATCAACGCTGTGCTCTATTTTGCTCCCCGTATTTTCGAAACAATGGGTATGGGCAATCCGATGGTGCAGACTGTGATTATGGGTATCATCAACATTCTGTTCACCTTGCTGGCTGTGTTCACAGTCGAAAAGTGGGGACGTAAGCCCTTGCTTATTTCCGGCTCTATCGGTATGGCTATCGGTGCTTTCGGTGTTGCGCTGTCCAATGTGCTGACAGGACTTCCGCCGATGGTATCTGTAGTAAGTATTATGGTGTATAGTGCTTCTTTTATGTTTAGCTGGGGCCCCATCTGCTGGGTACTGATTGCTGAGATCTTCCCGAATACAGTGCGTGGCGCAGCTGTTGCCATTGCTGTGGCTTTCCAGTGGATATTCAACTTCATCGTTTCGTCTACGTTTGTGCCGATGTACAACATGACGCTGGGCGATATGGGCGAGAAGTTTGGACATATGTTTGCTTATGCTCTGTATGGAATCATCTGTGTGATTGCCGCAATTTTTGTTTGGAAGTTGGTTCCTGAAACCAAAGGCAAGACATTGGAAGACATGACACGTCTTTGGAAGAAAAAATAAGTTTTCCGGTTTTTAGCCGGTCTGACTACAGATAAAAGTTCAATGCCTGGCAGTAAGGACAATCTGTGTCAGGTAGTAAAAAGGGGGTATCCGGACTGTTCGGATGCCCTTTTTTGCATTATAGCGTCTCATTTGGGTGCAGGTTTCGATTTTTAATCGTACTTTTGCACCAATTATGAGTAGAATATTAGCCATAGATTACGGACGAAAACGCACCGGAATTGCTGTAAGCGATCCCTTGCAGATGATAGCCAACGGCCTGACAACTGTGCCTACGCATCAGCTGCTGTCGTTTATTCTTGATTATGTGAGCAAAGAGCCGGTAGAACGGATATTGGTTGGACTCCCTAAGCAGATGAATAACGAAATGTCAGAAAACATGCAGCGGATTGAGCCGTTTGTACGTTCGTTGAAGAAGAAGCTGCCCGATATGCCGATAGAGTATGTCGATGAACGGTTTACTTCTGTTCTGGCCCATCGTACAATGTTGGAAGCCGGCCTGAAAAAGAAAGACCGTCAGAATAAGGCTTTGGTCGATGAGATTAGTGCGACGATTATTCTGCAGTCCTATCTGGAAAGCCGGGGAATGCGTGGCTGAAGCTTTTGCTGACAGACGGGGCGGACGTGCCGCGTCGGTAAATGTAGAAATGAAACATTAAAAAAATACACTTATGATTTTACCCATTTATGTATACGGACAACCCGTATTGAGAAAAGTGGCAGAGGATATTACACCTGATTATCCTAACCTGAAAGAACTTATAGCCAACATGTTTGAAACAATGGACCATGCCGATGGAGTAGGGCTGGCTGCGCCGCAGATTGGTTTGCCTATCCGTGTAGTCGTAGTCGACCTGGATGTTCTTTCCGAAGACATGCCCGAATATAAGGATTTCCGTAAGGTTTACATCAATGCCCATATTCTTGAGGTCATGGGCGAGGAAGTCTCGATGGAAGAAGGTTGCCTGAGTCTGCCCGGCATTCACGAGTCTGTGAAACGTGGTGATAAGATTCATGTCAGATACCTGGACGAGAATATGGTCGAACACGATGAAATTGTAGAAGGCTACCTTGCCCGTGTCATGCAGCACGAGTTTGATCACCTGGAAGGCACAATGTTTATCGATCATTTGTCGCCTCTTCGTAAGCAGATGATTAAAGGCAAGCTGAACGCTATGCTGAAAGGTAAGGCCCGCTGCTCTTATCGGGTTAAGACAGTGAAATGATTTACCGGTTCTGAATAGAAAGTTTTGAGATACTAAAAAACTCAAAAACAAACGGAAAAACTCTTTCCTAAGTCCTGTCAAGTAAACGAAATGCATTACTTTTGCTATCGTATATAAGTATTTGTAAGACAAAATGGTAAAAAAAATATTAGCAATCCTTTTGCTGTTTCCCGCATTGCTGTGTGCGCAAATCAATACAGAGCGAGTAATGACAATTGCCCGAAATGCTTTGTATTTTGAAGATTACGTGCTTTCTATTCAGTACTTTAATCAGGTAATCAACGCAAAGCCTTATCTGTTTGAGCCTTATTTCTTCCGAGGTTTGGCCAAGATTAATCTGGAAGACTTCCAAGGCGCCGAGGCCGATTGCGACAAGGCCATTCAGCGCAATCCTTTTGTCGTAGGAGCCTACCAGATCAGAGGTTTGGCGCGCATCCGGCAAAATAAGTTTGATGGCGCCATCGAAGACTATCAGACGGCTTTAAAGTATGATCCCGAAAACCTTGTGCTGTGGCATAACCTGTCGTTGTGCCATATGCGGAAGGAAGATTACGACTCGGCTAAGGAAGATTTGGGTAAGTTGCTGGCTATTTCTCCCCGTTATACGCCTGCTTATCTGATGCGTGGCGAGGTCTATCTGAAACAGAACGATACCATTCAGGCATTGAACGATTTCGAGAAAGCCATTGAACTGGACCGTTACGACCCAGACGGTTGGAGCGCGCGTGCCATTGTGCGTATTCAGCAGGGCAAGTATAAGGAAGCAGAAGCAGACCTTGATCAGGCCATTCATCTGAGTGCCCGCAATGCCGGCAATTACATCAACCGTGCTTTGGCCCGTTTCCATCAGAATAACCTGAGAGGGGCCATGAGCGATTATGACCTTGCTTTGGACATTGATCCGAATAACTTCCTGGGGCACTATAACCGTGGATTGCTTCGTGCGCAGGTTGGCGATGACAACCGTGCTATCGAAGACTTCGATTTTGTTCTTCAGATTGAGCCGGACAATATGATGGCTACCTTCAACCGCGGATTGCTTCGTGCGCAGACCGGCGATTACCGTGGAGCTATCAGCGACTATTCGAAGGTGATAGATGCTTATCCAAACTTTATGGCTGGTTATTACCAACGTGCCCAGGCCCGTAAAAAGATTGGTGATGCGAAAGGGGCCGAACAGGACGAGTTCAAAATCATGAAGATGCAGATCGACAAGCGGAACAATGCGGCGTCGGGCAATGCAGATAAAGATATGGCTGACAATTCGGATTCTTCCAAAGACGATAGTAAGACTCGTAAGAAGTCGGATAAGAATGTGGAAAACTATCGTAAGATTGTGATTGCCGATGATTCGGAATTTGAGCAACGTTATACGAGCGACTACCGCGGACGCGTGCAGGATCGTAATGTAGTTATCAAACAGGAGCCTATGTATGCGCTGACTTATTACGAAAAGGTGAGCGATGTGAAACGTACTGTTCATTTCCACCGTTACATCGACGAACTGAACCGTTCCAAACTCTTCCCAAAAATGTTGCGTATTACCAATATGGAAGCGCCGTTGACCGAAGAACAGGTACGTTTCCATTTTGCTCTGATCGACTCGCATACATCGGATATCGTGGCCGATGACCATAATGCCGTAAAACGTTTCATGCGTGGATTGGACTTCTATCTGGTACAGGACTTTGCCAGTTCGGTAGATGACTTTACCAAGAGTATCCTGTTGGATGATACTTTCTTCCCGGCCTATTTTATGCGTGCTTTGGTGCGTTGCAAGCAGCTGGAATACCAGAAGGCTGAGGAAAGTATGGAGGGAGGAAACACCCCGACAACGGTAGGAGGAACTAACAATAACAATGCGAAGAAATCAGAAGTTACAACGATCGATTATAATATTGTACGCGATGACCTGAACCATGTTGTCGAGTTGGCTCCCGATTTTGTGTTTGGTTATTACAACCGAGGAAACGTTTCAACATTGCTGAAAGATTATCGGGCGGCTGTTGCTGACTATGACAAAGCCATCGAGCTGAATCCGGAATTCGGTGAAGCTTATTTCAACAGAGGTCTGGTTCACATCTATCTTGGCAACAACAAGCAGGGACTTCAGGATTTGAGCAAGGCCGGTGAATTGGGTATCGTGTCAGCATATAATGTAATTAAACGCTTTACCGACAGAAGCGAATAACATTTTTTTGCTAAAAAGTGGATTATCAAAAAGAAATAGCTATTTTTGCGCTTTGAAAAATTGAAAAATCAATAATTCTATTATGATAAAGATAACTTTTCCAGACGGCTCTGTACGGGAGTACAACGACGGAGTGACGGGACTGCAAATTGCAGAAAGTATTAGTTCTCGCCTGGCACAGGAAGTGCTGGCTTGTGGCGTGAACGGAGAGACTTATGATTTGGGACGTCCTATTAACGAGGACGCAGAAGTTGTATTGTATAAGTGGGAAGACGAGCAGGGAAAGCATACCTTCTGGCATACAAGTGCCCACTTGCTGGCCGAGGCATTGCAGGAGTTGTATCCGGGCATTCAGTTCGGTATCGGTCCGGCTATCGAAAACGGCTTCTACTACGATGTCGATCCGGGCGAGACTCCTATTAAGGAATCCGATCTGCCTGCTATTGAAAAGAAGATGGCAGAACTGGCCGCCAAGAAAGAAGCGGTGGTAAGAAAAGATATCGCGAAAGACGATGCCCTGAAAATGTTCGGCGATCGTGGGGAAACATACAAGTGTGAACTCATTTCCGAACTGGAAGACGGACATATCACTACCTATACACAAGGTGCTTTTACTGACTTGTGCCGTGGTCCGCATTTGCTCAATACCGCACCTATCAAGGCTATCAAATTGACTTCTGTAGCCGGTGCATATTGGCGTGGACAGGAAGACCGTAAGATGATGACACGTATCTATGGTATCACTTTCCCGAAGAAGAAGATGCTTGATGAGTATCTTGTTCTGCTGGAAGAGGCCAAGAAGCGCGACCATCGTAAGATTGGTAAGGAGATGGATTTGTTCATGTTCTCCGATACAGTCGGAAAAGGTTTGCCGATGTGGTTGCCGAAAGGTGCTGCCTTGCGCATCCGTCTGCAAGACTTCTTGCGTCGCATCCAGAGTCGTTACGACTATCAGGAAGTAATGTGTCCGCCTATCGGCAACAAGTTGCTGTATATCACGTCGGGCCATTATGCTAAATACGGAAAAGATTCTTTCCAGCCTATCCAGACTCCGGAAGAAGGCGAAGAATACTTCCTGAAACCGATGAACTGTCCGCACCACTGTATGATTTACAAGAACTCGCCCCGTTCGTATAAGGATCTGCCTTTGCGCATTGCCGAATTCGGAACTGTTTGCCGTTACGAGCAGAGTGGTGAGTTGCACGGACTGACCCGTGTGCGTAGCTTTACGCAGGACGATGCGCACTTGTTCTGTCGTCCCGACCAGGTGAAGGAAGAATTCTTGCGTGTGATGGACATCATTTCTATCGTATTCAAGTCGATGAACTTCCAGAATTTTGAAGCTCAGATTTCTTTGCGCGATAAGGTTAACCGCGAGAAGTATATCGGTAGCGATGAAAACTGGGAGAAAGCCGAACGTGCCATTATCGAGGCTTGCGAGGAAAAAGGTCTGCCTGCCAAGATCGAATACGGCGAAGCCGCTTTCTATGGTCCTAAGCTCGACTTCATGGTGAAGGATGCCATTGGCCGTCGCTGGCAGCTGGGTACAATTCAGGTAGACTACAACTTGCCTGAACGTTTCCAACTGGAGTATACCGGTGCCGACAACCAGAAACACCGTCCGGTTATGATTCACCGTGCACCGTTTGGTTCGATGGAACGTTTCGTTGCCGTACTTATCGAACATACAGCCGGTAAATTCCCCTTGTGGCTGACCCCCGATCAGGTTGCCATTCTGCCTATCAGCGAGAAGTTTAACGACTACGCCAATGAGGTAAAGAACAGCCTGAAGAAGTATGATATCCGTGCGCTGGTCGACGAGCGTAATGAAAAGATAGGTCGCAAGATCCGTGATAACGAGATGAAACGTATTCCTTACATGCTGATTGTCGGTGAGAAAGAAGCCGAAAACGGAGAAGTTTCTGTTCGTAAGCAGGGAGAGGGTGACCAAGGTAGCATGAAATTCGAAGATTTTGCAAAAAAAGTCTACGAGGAAGTGCAAAATATGATAAATAAGTGGTAAATTTGCGCCCAATTGCAGAAGCAAGTCTGAAAATGCATTCAGATGACGCTTTTTTAAGATAAAAGAATTTAGTAGTAATAGTAAAAAAACAAACTGGAAGTAAAAGTTATTAATGAAGAATGACAGCTTAAAAGGGCAACACCGGATTAATGAACAGATCCGTGCCAAAGAAGTCCGTATAGTGGGCGATGAAGTAGAATCGAAAGTCTATCCGATAGCGCAGGCCTTGAAGCTTGCCGAGGAACATGAAGCGGATCTTGTGGAGATTTCTCCTAATGCTCAACCCCCTGTTTGTCGTATAATCGATTACTCTAAATTTCTGTATCAGTTAAAGAAACGTCAGAAGGAACAGAAAGCCAAGCAGGTAAAGGTCAACGTGAAGGAAATCCGTTTCGGTCCTCAGACCGACGATCATGATTACAACTTTAAGTTGAAACATGCCAAAGGCTTTTTGGAAGATGGTGATAAGGTGAAGGCTTACGTATTCTTTAAAGGACGTTCCATCCTGTTCAAGGAGCAAGGAGAAGTATTGTTACTTCGTTTTGCCAACGACCTTGAAGACTATGCAAAGGTAGATCAGATGCCTATCCTCGAAGGAAAGCGTATGACTATCCAACTTTCGCCCAAGAAGCCGGGCAGCCCCAAGAAGGCTGCTGCTCCGAAGCCCGCCGAAGAACCCAAGAATGTTCAACGCGACGCTGAGGACGAAGAATAATTAATGGAAAAGTGAGTTGCGCCACGGTATAGTGCGTAACCATATTATTAATAATTTAAAAGTTAAAGTAAGATGCCAAAGATCAAGACGAACTCCGGTGCTAAAAAAAGATTCACTCTTACCGGAACGGGTAAAATCAAAAGAAAGCACGCTTTTCATAGTCACATTCTGACTAAGAAAACTAAAAAGCAAAAGAGAAACTTGTGTTATTCTACACTTGTTGACACCACAAATGTTAGCCAGGTGAAGGAACTCTTAGCGATGAAGTAATCGAAAAGTGTACTAAAAGTATCAAAGTTATTAACCGAATGCATTAGCTTTAAGTCTGTTGTTTCAAAGCAATGGCGCTAACATTCAAAAAAAAGAAAAACTATGCCAAGATCAGTAAATCATGTTGCTTCAAGAGCAAGAAGAAAGAAAATTTTGAAATTGACCAGAGGTTACTTTGGTGCAAGAAAGAACGTTTGGACCGTAGCCAAGAATACTTGGGAGAAAGGTTTGACTTATGCGTTCCGTGACCGTAAGGCCAAAAAGAGAAATTTCCGTGCGTTGTGGATTCAACGTATCAATGCAGCTGCACGTTTGGAAGGTATGTCTTATTCCAAGCTGATGGGTGCTTTGCATAAAGCCGGCATCGAGATCAACCGTAAGGTGTTGGCCGATTTGGCAATGAATCATCCCGAAGCATTCAAGGCTATTGTTGCCAAGGCTAAGGCTGCATAAAGACTCTGATAAATTGAAAAACTGATAGGATGCCGACTGCAGATGATGTAGCCGGCATCTTTTTTATGCCTATACGAGAGAAAAGAGGGGCTGAAACGCACAAATTTGTTCAATTGCTTGTTTCTTTCACATAAACTTCTTATCTTTGTTATAGAAAAAATAGCCGCATTGATTGGATCGGGAAACTCATCAATTTTTATGAAATACCGAGACAAGCTTCGCTTCTCAATGGCGGGCCACGCCCTTCGGGGTAACCTTTGAGTCGGTGGATTACAAAGAGGACGAGCACTCAAACCATGTCATTCGGAGTTTCATCACATCATCGGTGCGGCTTTCTTATAAAAAAGGGAATGTGTCAGGTTGGCGCATTCCCTTTTCTTTTCGTTCGTTTCAGGATCATTCTGGCCCGCTTTCTCAGGTAGAAATAGGCCTTAACTAGGCTCTGTTTTTTTCCTAGTTAGGGAATAAAAATGAAGGTGTGTCAAAAAGCACACCTTCTT